>CAYVIE010000123.1:0-9501 GCA_964451355.1 uncultured Desulfobacteraceae bacterium | reverse complement strand
AGTGAAATGGTTCAACGAGAAGAAGGGGTTCGGTTTTATCTCTCAGCCAGAGGGAAAAGATGTGTTTGTTCATTATTCAGCCATAACCGGGTCCGGTTTCAAAACTTTAAACGAAGGCGAGGAAGTCTCATTTGATATCGAGGAAAATGACCGTGGACCTGTCGCAAAAAATGTGGTCCGCAATTCTTCGTATTAAACGGGGAAAGCAGCATTTTAATACAAAAACATAATTAATTTTCATGGGACCCGGCATCGGGCCGGGTCAATCTATCTTACCGGATGAAATCTGGTAAGACTGTGCGTTATGCATTTTTCCAAGGAGGAAATTATTTTGGCAACAGGAACAGTGAAGTGGTTCAACGAGAAGAAGGGGTTCGGTTTTATCTCCCAGCCAGAGGGCAAGGATGTGTTTGTTCATTATTCGGCCATAACCGGGTCCGGTTTCAAAACTTTAAATGAAGGCGAAGGGGTATCATTCGATATCGAAGAGAATAACAGGGGGCCCGTGGCCAAGAATGTTGTGCGTGATTCAGCATACTAGGTAATGAATGGAGGACCCCGGTTCTCTGTTGGTTTTAGTTAAAAGGCTTGCAGCTTAATGTTGCAAGCCTTTTTTCTTTTTTGTTATATTTGATGGACTTGTAAAAAGTCCATCATCCGGCCGAGGGCGATTTAGCCCTGGCCGGGGGTGGGGGTGGAACCATTTGAATTTATTTCAAATGGCGGGGGAGGGGAAGCCCTCCCCCGTCTCGTAAAAAAGCGTTTTCGCTTTTTTACGAGATCATCATATTTGACGTATTTTATATGCTGGTGATCCGTATCGTAATTATAGGCTGATCTTGATTTTTTCGATTCACGCGAGAAACCACGAGGAGTATTGGAGCCATGAGAAAGACAGTAATCAGAGGAACGGGTCGTTACCTGCCACCACGGGTTGTTACTAATGATGATCTAACCAAATGGATGGATACATCTGATGAATGGATCCGACAAAGGACAGGTATTGAAAAAAGGCATTGGGTGCCCGAAGACGGGAATGTTGGAACATCCGATCTCGGGCTGGAAGCCGCAAAAATTGCCCTTGACAGAGCAGGATGGACCCCCTCTGATCTTGATTTGATAATTTTTGCAACCCTCAGCCCGGATATTTTTTTCCCTGGGTCGGGTTGCTTGCTTCAGGCGAAACTCGGCCTGACAGAAACTCCTGCTTTGGATATCCGCCAGCAATGTACAGGATTTCTATATGGCATTGTAACCGCTGACGCTTATATCAAAAGCGGTTATGCCAACCGGATACTCCTGGTGGGAGCTGAGGTGCATAGTACGGGCCTGGATGTGTCAACAAGGGGCAGGGACGTTACTGTTATTTTCGGAGATGGTGCGGGGGCGGTATGTCTTGAAGGCATTGATACCTCAGAGAATACCGGTGTTCTTTCTGCTTCGCTGCATGCTGATGGAAGCTTTGCCGAGTCTTTAATGACAGAAGCACCGGCATCCAGGTTGAATCCAAGGCTTACCGAAGAGATGTTAAAAGAAGGACGGCATTATCCAAAAATGGAAGGCAAGGCCATATTCAAGCAAGCAGTAAAACGTCTCCCAGAGGTAACCAGGGCCGCACTTGACAAGGCAGGGATCACGATAGACGAGGTAGATCTTGTTATTCCTCATCAGGCCAATATGAGGATCAATCAGTTCTATGCCCAGTTGATGGAAATACCCGAGGAAAAAATGTTTCACAATATTCAACGATATGGAAATACAACCGCAGGCAGTATCCCCATAGCATTGGATGAAGCCCTGGAAATGGGATTAATAGGAGACGGCAGCACGGTTATTTTTTCAGGCCTTGGTGCGGGATTGACATGGGGGGCTGTGGTGTACCGTTTTCCAGGTTAATTATTTTTTTTGAAAAGATATATTGAAGGGCTTGTCAAAAGTCCATCATCCGGCCGAGGGCGTTTAGCCCCGGCCGGGGATGGGGGTGCAACCATTTGTATTCATTTCAATCAGAAGGATCCCCTGATTAACATCTCAATGTATTTTTTTTCAATTGGATCCAGGGTCGGTTCGTATAATGGATCTTTATTGATCCTGGTCAATTGAGTCCTTATATTGCCTGCGAGTTTTTTCCCAAGCTCTACACCAAACTGGTCGAACGGATTTATTCCCCATATGAACGCGGCAAAAACAGTTTTTGCTTCATAAAATGCAAGCAAGCGGCCGATACTTTCAGGGGTCAGATCAGGTAAGATAAGCGTTGAACAAGGCCTGTTTCCATCAAAACGTCTTGCTGGATCGTTTGTTTCCTTCTTTCCCTCAGCAAGGGCCTTTGCTTGAGCTATCATATTCGCCCACAATTCCTGGTGATTTGTTACGCCGTTGTGGGAAACTAATTCTCTGTCACAGGCAGGATGTATTACTCCAATGAATTCGATAGGGAGCGCTTGCCCTTGATGTAACAATTGAAAGAACGAGTGTTGAGCATTGGTGCCAGGTTCCCCGAAGATAACACTGCATGTGCTTGTTTTAACAGGTGTACCAAAAATGGTCACGGATTTGCCGTTGCTTTCCATGGCGAGCTGTTGGATATGCGCGGGAAGTTTTCTGAGCTTGTGTGAATAGGGAATGATCGCCTGGGCTGGATAGCCAAGAATACTGGTGTTCCAAATTTCCAAAAGAGCGGCAATGAGCGGAATGTTACATTGTTCCTCTGCGTTTTTCGCATGAATATCCATTTCATGCGCTCCGTTGAGGAAGCGTCTGAACCTGTCAAAACCCAGATAGAGGCTTAAGGGGAGACCCCCAACAGCTGACGTTACACTGAAACGCCCCCCGATGAAGTCAAACATGTGAAATACTGCGCATACAGGATTCGACTTGTCATCTCCCGGGCTTCCCTTGCTGGTTACAGTAACGATATGATCGGCCGGATCAAGGGAATATTTTTTTAAATGGTTTCGTATAAGTGCTTCATTGGCAAGGGTCTCTACAGTTGTATAACTTTTGGACACAACTATCCACATGGTGGTTTCGGGATCTATTTTATCTTCAATCTCGCAAAAATTGTCCGCATCCACATTTGACAAAAAATAAAGTTCTATATTTTTATCTGCGTATCCTGATAATGCAGTAGCTGCAAACTGAGTTCCAAGATAGGAGCCACCTATGCCCGTAACAATCACATGGGAAAACCTTTTTCTGGTTGTTCCGGTGATTTTGCCTTCATGCACATCATTGGAAAATTTTTCGATTTCGGATAAAACACGATGTATTTCAGCCGATACATCAGTACCGTCATCGAGTATAATACCGGTGGCAGACGGATCTCTTGCTGCGGTATGCAAAGCCGGCCTGTTTTCCGTGACATTGACAGCAGCACCTGAAACCATCTCATTGAATCTTTTTTTTGCACCGGTTTTCTTTGCGAGTTCGATCAATTGAGTAAATACCGTTTGATCTATTCTTTGACGTGAAAAATCGTAAAACAGGCCGCCTCCGGTTCTCGAAAATGCTTTAAGTCTACCTTCATCAGATACTATATGCCGGAGATGATTTTCTGGCTGTTGAATACGCTTTCCTGATTCAACCAGTTCCTCCCAGATAGTAAGGCTTGTAATATCCATTTCAGTCATAATAGATACTCCTGATCTCTATCGTTATAGATGACAGACTTTTTCGTTAAGACTCCTCCTGAGCCGGGGAGAAAGACAGCCTTGTTTTCATTCCCGGGGTGATTGCTGCTAATCATGAAAGTTTACGGGATCATCATAAAATGATGAAGTCCATCATCCGGCCGGGGGCGGTTTGGTCCCGGCCGGGGGAGTGGGTGGAACTATTTGAAATCATTTCAAATGGCTGGTAAGGAGATGATGTGATCAATCCCGGATGTTATCAATCAAGGAGTGCTGAAATAAGATCCTCCAGAACCATATCCGCCTCATGGGCAGCAACATGACACGCACCGGCTGCCCGGTGTCCACCACCCCCATACTTGAGCATAAGTTCTCCTATGTTTGCTTTGCACGTGCGGTTGATAATTGATTTTCCGACCGAAAAGGTTACATTGGATTCGTTGTCTTCATCAGTACGTATTAATATGCTGGCACTGCACATGGGATAAAGCGCGTAGATCATGAACCGGTTGCCCGGATAGAGCCGTCCTGTTTTCCGTAAATCAAGAATTACTATATTGCTCCGGATGGTTGCCGCATTTTGAAGCTGATTTTTATATTTATCTTCATATTCGAAATAAACTTGCGCTCGTTGTTTCGTATCGGGTTGGGCAATTATTTCATCGATATTCATATATTCCATCCAGTCTATCAGCATCTTTTTGAACTGGTATTCACTAATGGCGAATCGACCCCATTCTTCGATACCTGTGCGTTTATCCACCAAGAAATTCAAAAGAGGCCATCTTTCAGGATGCAGGATCTCTTCAATGGTGAAATTGCCAGAATCTGCCTTGTCCACCGCATTCATAAGGTTATTGAAAAACGGTCCAAAACGCTTTTCACCACCAAAGTAATTGTATATGACTCTTGCTGCGGAAGGTGCATCCGGGTCGATTATATGACGCGCATTTTTTTCATTCCTGATCGTTTCTGAAAAATGATGGTCAAAGGCAAGGTGAGCACCGGGAATGAATGGTAAATTAGCTATTATATCCTTTCCTGTAACCTCGAGTTTTCCTTGTTGCATTGTGCTCGGGTGATCTACGAGCATGATTTCTTTGACCATACCGAGATGTTTCAGCAAAGTCGCGCAAACCAGGCCGTCGAAATCACTCCTGGTTATGAGCCGGAACCCTTCGCAGCTTTCCATGATCTTATCCTTGATTTAGTTTCTTTGATAACAAATACTGTAGCCGAAGAATAAAGGCCGACTTGTTCAATGTTCTGCCCTTTATAATTCTTCACATATAACAGGTAATATAATCATGTGTAAAGTTTCTTGAAATTCGGATGGTTATCATATAATCGATTAAAACTTTTGAGATTTCTCCTGGATTCGGGATTTCTGGTATAAATCAATGGAGGCCCAGTGCAGATGCAAGGTGCAACAATAAAAAACAGACTTATTTCAAAGGGTGTGAGGATAATCGCACCTGAATCTGTCTACATTGATCCTGAAATCGATCCGGACAGAATATTTTCAACCGCGGTTATTTACCCGGGATGTCGCATCATGGGACGAAAAACATGCCTTTGCCCCGGTGCCGTATTGGGCGAAGAAGGGCCCGTAACCATTGAAAACTGTTATATAGGTCCGAATGTAAAATTGAAAGGAGGATATTTTAAAAGCGCGGTTTTTCTGGATGGGGCAAAGGTGGGTTCCGGCGCCCACGTAAGAGAAGGCACAATACTGGAAGAGATGGCAAGTGCGGCTCATTGCGTTGGCCTGAAACAGACCATCCTCTTTCCTTTCGTGACCCTTGGAAGCCTTATCAATTTCTGTGATTGCTTTATGGCCGGAGGATCAGGGCCTGATGATCACTCCGAGGTAGGAAGTGGTTATGTTCATTTCAACTTCACTCCCCAGCAGGATAAGGCTACTCCTTCGCTTATTGGAGATGTGCCTCATGGCATAACCTTGAGAAAACGCAGGATTTTTCTGGGAGGGCAGGGCGGCCTTGTGGGGCCCTGCCGAATATCATATGGTACGGTAATTGCCGCCGGGTCAATCTGCCGCCGGGATGAATTCAGGGAGAACAGAATGATCCTCGAAGCAGGATCCAAACGTATCAACATCGCGTATGATAGCGACCGGTATCGGGGTGATACCAAAAGGATCATCAGTAATAATATAGCATACATTGCCAATCTGGTGGCATTGATGGCCTGGTATCGATGGATACGAGCAGATCTTGCAGCGGATTCAGCACATGGATCCATGATGGTCCGGGGACTGATAGAGACGCTTGCAATCGGGATATCAGAGCGCATTTACAGGTTTGATAAATTTCTTTCAAGACTTTCAGGTCAAATGGATCCACATGCCAAAAAAGCAGATGGATGGATTGAAAATAAAGATAAAATTACAAGTTTTCTTCAGGGTTGGGAAGATTTTCTTTTCAAATATAAATCATCAAATGGCCAAGGATTCGACAGACTCAAGGAGATTATTGAGAAGGAAAGAAATGCCGGTTCATCAGACTATATAAGAGCAGTAAAAGCTATCCCGGACAGAGAGGCGGCTTTTGCAACAAGCCTGCTTGAAAACATTGTACGTGATTTTGCAATGCAAGCTGCAATATATTTGCCGTTTTTAAATGACGATCCATTGCTGTCATGAAGCTGTTGCATGATAAAATATTTATTATAATTTTAATATGTTACACTGTATTTAGTCATGAAATAAAATACATCAAGGTATTTTTCGGAGAGACCAAATGAAGTTGTTTGGAACAGACGGCATAAGAGGCGAAGCCAACAGGTTTCCAATGAATCCGGAAACCTGTCTCCTGGTTGGAAAGGCGGTAGCCGGTTCAATTATGGGAACTCACAATAAGTCGATTATTATAGGAAAGGATACCAGGATTTCGGGTGACATGATTGTCTCTGCACTTTGTGCCGGCATCTGTTCCATGGGAGCAATCGCAAGACCTGTTGGAACAATCACCACCCCTGGAGTTGCTTTTCTCGTCAGGAAGCTGGGCGCGGATCTTGGAATAGTTGTATCAGCATCCCACAATCCTTACATGGATAATGGTATAAAGCTGTTCGATTCAGAAGGATACAAGGTAACAGAAAGCTTTGAATCGATCGTTGAAGGTCATGTGGAAACGTTTTGCAACAGGCTCAAACCGGCGGATCCGGCTGGTATTGGTATAATTCATGAAGAGAAGGACGCTGGAAAGGATTATATCTTTTTTTTAAAAAATTCAATTTCCGTTCATGATTTAAGGGGGATGCGGATAGTTATAGACTGTGCAAACGGGGCGGCAGGAACGATAGCCCCGGTTGTTTTTGAAGAATTAGGGGCGGACTTGACCGTGCTTTCAAACAATCCTGACGGCAGAAACATCAATGTGGAATGCGGGTCCCAGGATATTCGCAGACTCAGAACCGAAGTGGACAAAAAGGGGGCGGACATAGGTTTTGCGTTTGATGGTGATGCCGACAGGGTAATAGTGATCGATGAAACCGGGAAGAAGTTGACGGGGGATCAGATACTGGTTGCCTGTGCCGAATATATGAAAAACAAGGGCACATTAGCCGGAAATATTCTTGTCAGCACAGTGATGAGCAACATTGGCTTGCGTATCGCCTGCAGGCGGATGGGAATAGAGCATATTGTAACCGATGTAGGAGATCGGAACGTCCTTGAAACCATGCGAAAGAATAAAGCCGTGATAGGTGGTGAGGATTCCGGGCACATTATTTTTCTGGATGGACATACGTCCGGCGATGGCATATTTACCGCCCTCAGGCTTATTGAAATCATGAAGAAAGAAGGTAAAAAAGCATCCGAGCTTGGATCGTTAATGGAAAAATATCCACAAGTTTTGCTAAACCTGCCGGTGAAGGAAAAAATACCTTTGGAAAGACTGGAAGGTGTAATGGATACCATTGAATCCATACAAGAAAGGCTTGGTGAAAATGCAAGAATTCTTGTCAGGTATTCCGGGACAAGACCGCTTTGCAGGATCATGGTCGAAGGGATGGAACAGGAAAAAATCGAGGCAGCGGCCGAAGAGATAAAAGAAATTATCAAAAAAGCTCTTGAGAAAATGTAGCATCAAGGTTGGATTCGTTTTTGTTGTGATGCATGCAAGGATACTCAAACGGACAATTAACCGATGAAAAGCGCCGAAAAGTACAGGGAGCTTGTTTCTGTGGCCCAACGGCTCGGCATAACAGTTCGTGAAGAAAGTTTCAAAACTACCGGTATCAATGCCAAAAGCGGCCTTTGCAGGATTCATGGCAATCCTGTGTTCATCATGGACAAACGATTGAAGACTACTGAAAAAATAAAAATTCTTGCAGGCTGCTTAAAAGAGTTTTCCATTGAAAATATTTACATCGTTCCCGAGGTCAGGCGTCTTATACAGGAAAATGACGCATAACGTTTTTCCCGGGATTTTCAGTCCTGTTTTTCCAAGAGAAACCTTTGGCGATGCAATTGGCGATACAAAAGGAATTTTCAACGTCAGTGTTTTTTTGAAATTTTCATAATGTCTGATAAGATATATTATGTAAACTTTGATATAAACCCAGTGGATATCATATACGAGGTGTTTTCAGGATAAAAAACGAAAATGCTTTTTTGAAAGACAAAGGAGGGTTACCCCCCCTTCATTATGATGAACTTTTAAAGGGCTGCCCTTTTGTGCCCTGTTTCGGACCAAAAAAAAATCAGGATTTGCCACTTGATTCCGCATATAATATATTCAATGAAATGGTGGTGTTTTTAACCGGCGAATTGATCTGTCTGATCAATGAGGATGATATAAAATATGATCACAGACTCAAGCTCCAATGAAACTGCAGGTAATGGCGAGGAAGTAGTTTCTCCTGTTCCACGAAAGATATTTTCTGTTTCCGAGCTTACACAAAATATTAAGAAATTACTTGAAGAATCTTTCTCATTTATCTGGATTTGTGGAGAAATTTCAAATTTCAGAAGGCCGGGATCAGGCCATTTTTACTTTACGTTGAAGGATGCGGATGCCCAGATACAGGCTGTCATGTTCAAGGGGCAAAATCAGAAGCTTGCTTTTCTTCCTGAAGATGGGATGCAAATTATCGGCTTCGGAAGGATAACTGTCTATCCCCCGCGTGGTAATTACCAGATAATTCTGGAATATTTGGAACCATCAGGTATTGGCGCTCTTCAGGCTGCCTTTGAACAACTTAAAAAGAAACTTGCCAATGAGGGGCTTTTTGATACACGCCATAAATCCCCGATCCCCTTTATTCCCAAAAAGGTTGTCATCATAAGTTCGCCATCCGGTGCAGTTGTTCATGATATAATCAATATTATCAACAGGAGGTTTCCCAACATTCCGATCGATATTCTGCCCGTACGTGTTCAAGGCGAGGAAGCTGTTTCTGAAATTGTATCCGCCCTCAAACAAGTGGATAAGGTTCCCGATGCATCAGTTGTGATCCTTGCCAGGGGTGGCGGTTCACTTGAAGATCTTGCTCCATTTAACTCTGAACCTGTCGCCAGAGCGGTCTTTTCCGTAAAAATACCCATTGTTTCTGCTATCGGGCATGAAACTGATTATACCATTACTGATTTTGTCGCTGATCTTAGAGCCCCAACTCCCTCTGCTGCCGCTGAACTCGTTGTGCCCGTTAAATCCGAGCTTTTAGATACCCTCTATTCCCTGCGAACTCGTCTTGTTGGTGCTGCTAAGCGGTTTATTTCCTTTAAAATCGATAAGGTTGAAAAAACAACAAAAAGACTTATTCACCCCAAAAGGCGCCTTGAGGATCTATCATTGCGTATTGATGATCTGTGCTCGCGGCTTTCAAACAGCCTGCAACGAATTTT
>CAYVIE010000122.1:2846-9625 GCA_964451355.1 uncultured Desulfobacteraceae bacterium | reverse complement strand
CGTTGAAGTCTTTTCCTTGTGGCTGGTTTGTTTTATTACATGTATCGGGCATATATGTCATGCTAAAGCTTTTGCAGGAAAATACGAGGAGATATCTAGTGATTTTGGCGCGGGTTATTAAGGCAGGTATTTGTTATAATATGATAAATTAGATGCATAGGCTGCTGAGAGCGCGTTTGTATGACATAATAATGATTATTGGCGGCCCTTTTCGTGTTTGACCAGTCACTGCAAGGTGTTATCCGGGGATGAAGGTATCAACCGGAAATATTATTGCGCACGTGGATATGGATGCGTTTTTCGCCTCTGTGGAACAGGCGGATGATCCATCCCTCAAGGGGCGCTGCGTGATCGTGGGCGGGCTCTCGGGCCGCGGCGTGGTATCTGCTGCAAGTTACGAAGCACGAAAGTTCGGTGTAAGGTCGGCCATGCCCATGTCCAGGGCAAAAAAGCTGTGCCCCCACGGTATCTTCATTACCCCGCGTCATGAGCGTTACAAGGAGGTATCATCAGCGGTGATGGGGGTTTTACATGATTTTACTCCTCTTGTGGAGCAGGTTTCCATTGACGAGGCATACCTTGATCTTACCGGATGCACATATGCATACAGATCAGTTGAAGATATGGCACGGAAGATTAAAGATGCTGTCTTTGAAACCTCTTCGGTCACTTGCAGCATAGGAATAGCTCCCTTGAAGTTCCTTGCAAAGATAGCGTCAGGTATGCAAAAGCCGGATGGTATGACTATCATCACCCCTGAATCCGCCGGGGAGTTCATAGCGCGCCTGCCTGTTGAAAAGATCCCTGGCGTAGGTCCCAAGACGGCGTCCCGCCTCCTGGTGTCAGGGATACAGACAATGGAGGACGTGAAAAACAGGGGCATGGATGACCTGCGCCGCATCCTTGGAAAACCAGGAATAAGGCTCTATGAGCTTGCATCTGGTATAGACCGCTCGCGTGTTACTCCTTTGCACCAGGTGAAATCTGTCAGTTCTGAAAAAACCCTGGATGCAGATACAACGAATCTTGATTGCCTGTTGGGACTTCTTTTGGAGCATGCACAAGAGGTGGCTGCCTCTCTTCGCAGAGAGGGCAAGAAAGCGAAAACCGTATTTATAAAGATAAGGCATGATAATTTTGTGACAGTCACACGGCAGGCAGCTGTTTTACCGCCCTCGGATACAGCTTCGCGCCTTTATTCCATTGCAAAGGGGTTGTTGCGTTCATATGGGATCAGGCGTCCTGTAAGGCTCATAGGGCTGGGAGCGGCTGACCTGGTGGGTGCCCGAGAACCCCGGGAGACATATCTGTTTGATGCGGCCGATGAAACCGAGGCAAAGTGGGGCAAGGTGGAAAGAGCCATCGACAGGATTGAAGAAAGGTTCGGAAAAGGGGTGGTCAAGCATGCGGGAAGTCTTGCGCCTGGTGCCACCCCCCCCAAGGGTGGATGATGCCGCAGTATTCCACGATTCAAATTTTTTGGATCTTTTTTACCGTTGCCTGTCTGGAAACGTGCCGGATTTATCAATAAAGAGGAGTGTAATCGATGAAAACCACCTGGTCATTCGTGATAGTTATTCTGTTTTTATTCATGTCCCCTGGATGCGCTGGCCCCAGGAGACAGATGGTTGAAACAATGCGTGGCAGCGACTTTAGGGTTTCACTGGAACAAAAGGTGGAAAACGGGGAGGTGATCCGCGGCCGGTTCGCACATCCCGGGGATATAAGCGAGCATGCCATTGTCTTTCTTTTGGAGGAGTTGGTATATCTCGACAAGTCCCCGATCATGGGAACACCTGTCAAGGCTGCAGTCTTCACAAAGACCGAGGTGTCACGGCTGGCTCCAGCGATATGTACAGCTATACACAAGGCCGATTCCGGCCAGTGGGTCCGCTTTCTCTCCATAGGCAGGGAACAAGGACTTGTTTTTAAAAAGAAGCTCAAAACAGAAGGTGTGTTTTTTGTCGATCCCAACGGTAGCATCAATGTCGTGTTCTTATATATCAAGGAACCTGTGCCCATAGACGGGCCGCCTGCTTTGGCTTTTTCCCGCCGCGAGCCGTTTGAACATGATCCTGCTGCTTCTGAGTGTTCGCTTGTGGTTGAGAAGGGATACATGCGATACCACAAAGAAAATGGCAGGGTTTTTCACAATTGGATTGAAATTGATGGAACAGCCTTGTTTAAGGAGGCGGAAAAAACAGTGAAGGAAGGAGGCACAGCCGTTGGTGTTTCCAAAGGCGAACCGGCTCCTGGCGAACCTTTACCCGCTAGATCACGAGAGATCAAAAAGGACTGGAATACCGAAGAACAGAGGATCTGGCAAAGGCTCAAATTCCTCAAAAGCCTTTATGAGGAAGAACTGATAACCAGGGAAGAATACGAGAAAAGGAAAAAGGAGCTTCTGGACAAAATAGAATAAATTTTCATGATTAGCCCAATCACTCCCGTGTATAAAAATAAGGCTGTCTTTCTCCCCGGCTCCGGAGGTGTTTTCACGATAAAGTATCGCTGGAGATATTTTGGCATCAAAATTTCGTTTTTTAGATTGTATCAATCCATTACATCACCTGTTTGCCTTGCGAATGCCGAGCCGGTCTTTGGCAATGATCATCTTACAAATATTTGCCGAACCCTCCACCATGGTATATGTGGGTGCATCACGGTAATAACGGGCGACCGGATATTCGCTGGAATACCCGTAGGCGCCCAGTATCCTCATGGCCATATCCGCGCATTTCACGGCCGTCTCACCGGCAAAGTACTTGGCCTGGGCAACATCAAGGCCATTGTTCAGGTTGCCCTGGTCCTTTTCCCAGGCTGCCTTGTAGACCAGCAGCCGGGCAGCTTCTATTGCTGTGGCCATCTGAGCGATCATATCCTGGTTCATCTGGAACTGCCCGATGGGTTTGCCGAACTGCTTGCGCTCATTGCAGTAACGCAGGGCAGCCTCGAAGCAGGCCTGGGCCAGGCCAACCGCGCCGGCTGCAGCCGAAAGCCGTGTCTGGTTCAGTGATGAAAAAAGGATCCTGGCCCCGTCTCCTGGTTTTCCCAGGATATTCTCCTTGGGCACCTTGGTATTGTTCAAAAAGATTTCTCCTGTGGGTGATGAATGTGATCCCATCTTTTCGAGCCGTGACGTAGTGATTCCATTGGTCTTTTTCAGTTCCACCAGGAATGCGGAAAGCCCTTTTGTCCCTTTGTTTTTGTCGGTGTAGGCATAGTAGATCACCACGTCGGCGATGTCTGCGTTTGAGATCCACGTTTTGGAACCGTTTAGCAGCCAGTAATCCCCGCAGTCTTCCGCCACAGAGGAGATCGCCATGACATCCGATCCCGCATCAGGCTCTGTTATGGCAAAGCCCCCGAGATATTTAGCAGAAACCAGGGCCGGGATGTATTTATCTTTGAGCAGATCACTGCCGTATTTATATATGGTATAAGCTGTTCCGATACATTGCATGTTCACCTGCACCCTTAGGGAGCTCGAGACCCTGGCGATTTCTTCGGTCACGATCATGGCTGAAAGCCAGTCCATTCCGGCGCCGCCATATTTTTCCGGAATGACTATGCCGAAAAACCCGAGTTCCCCCATGGGCCTGATCACCTCTTCATAGGGAAAGTAATGTTGTTGATCCCACTTGTCTGCGTGGGGAGCTATCTTTTTTTCTGCGAATTCACGTACCGCGGCTCTGAGCATCTCGTGTTCCCGGGAAAGCCTGAAATTCATATCATGCTACCTTTTATATATTGTATATATTGCTGAATTCGCCAATCATGATGATCTCGTAAAAAAGCGAAAAACGCTTTTTTACGAGACGGGGGAGGGTTTCCCCTTCCTCGCCATTTGAAATGAATTCAAATGGTTCCACCCCCACCCCCGGCCGGGGCTAAACCGCCCTCGGCCGGATGATGGACTCGTAAAAAGTTCGTCTGCTGCGTTGGGCTTCGCGGGAAAGCGGCTTGCCGTACTTTTAGTACGCCTCGCCCCTTTCGGAATTCAGCACATGGTAAGTCCTCCGCTGACGCTTAGAACCTGTCCCGTGATGAAATCCGCCTCCCTTGATGCGAAAAAAGCCACTGCGTTTGCAATATCCTGAGGAGTTCCCATTCGCTTCAAGGGAATGATCCTGTCCATGGCGGAAAGTATCTTTGTTGCAAACGCGTCTTCGGCCTTCATGTCATCTAAAAGCGGTGTTGAGGTTGGGCCGGGACAGATCACGTTTACATTTATCTGGTTGCGCGCAAGCTCCCGGGCAAGAGTCTTTGAAAAGGAGATCACGGCTCCCTTGGCGCCTGAATATATCGATTCTCCCATGCTGCCTACCCGGGCGGCATCTGAAGCTATGTTGATGATTTTTCCGCTGTTTCGGGCCACCATGTCCGGAGCCACGGCATATACCGTGTTCAATATCCCCTTGAAATTGATGTTGATCACCTTGTCCCAGAACTCCGGGGTCGTCTCCAGAAAGGGTTTCATCCGGTCCCAACCGGCATTGTTGACCAGAATGTCTGCTGGTCCGAATTTTTTTTGTCTTTTCAACCATTTCTTTGACCGACTGTAGATCGGTAATATCGGTCTTTACAGCCATTGCAGATCCGCCCGACGCGTTGATTTCATTTGCGGTTGCTCCGGCTTCGTCTTTCCGCAGGTCAGCGATTACCACGTTTGCCCCAAGGCCCGAAAGTGTTTCAGCTATCTGCCTTCCTATCCCCCTGGCAGCTCCGGTTATAATAGCGGTTTTTCCAGATAATTCTATCACTTGTCACCTCCTTGTATTTTTGTCATGTATTTATCAGTAACCTTGTCGTCTTTTTACGGGTTCATCAGTCATTCAGGAGCCGTTTTTTTGCCCGTTGTATAGACATACCATCCTTTACCTGTTTTTCTCCCCAGGTGCCCCGCCCTGACCTTGCGCCGTAAAAGCCGCGGGGGGTACCACCTGGGATCCCCTGTTTCATTGTACATGGCCATAAGTGCTCCATAGGTCACATCCAGCCCCACCATGTCACCTGTCTCAAAAATTCCCATTTTTCGTCCCGAGGCAAGGCGCAACCCCTTGTCGATATCCTCTATTGTGGCAATTCCTTGCTCCACCAGCCGGATCGCCTCGATGGTTGCCGGCAGGTTTATCCGGTTTATTACAAATCCAGCCACATCCTTTTTCACCATGATCGGAGTCTTGCCAATCTGTTCAACAAACGCCTTGCCGATCCGGGCGGTTTCATCTGAAGTAAGCATGCCGGACACAACCTCGACCGCCATCATCAATGGTACGGGGCTGAAAAAATGAAGCCCCAGGATTTTCTCGGGTCTGCTTGTGTGCGACGCAAGCTCGGTAATGGGGATAGACGAGGTGTTGCTGGCGATAAGTGTATCCGGAGCCAGGGAGCTGTCGAGTTGTTCAAATACCTCTTTTTTCACATTGATATCCTCAAAGACAGCTTCAATGGCGATATCGACATTTCCGGCGTCACCTATAGACCGGCATGGAGTGATACGCCCTAGTATCGTTTCAACGGTCTGGGCCAGCTCCCCTTTTTCAATTAGTTTCCCCGAAGACCACGCAATTTGTTTTAATGCCCTGCCTATGGCCTTTGCAGATATATCGTATAAAAACACAGAGATGCCAGCCTGGGCACACACCTGGGCTATGCCTCCGCCCATAAGCCCGGAACCTGCAACCAGTACTGATAGTATTGACATGGCTCCACCTATTTCCTGAATTTTGAAAAATCCGGTTTTCGTTTTTCCATGAAAGCATTTCTCCCTTCCATGGATTCCGCAGTATTATAGAACATGCTCAGGCCCCCGACCCCGAGGTTCGTAATTCCCACAACACCGTCTGTCTCGGCATGAAAAGCGTATTTGAGCATTTTCAAAGCCGTGGGACTCTTTTCAAGAAGCTCAGCGCACCATTTATCCACCTCTTCGTCTAGTTTCTCATGGGGCACCACTGCATTGACAAGGCCCATTTCGTATGCCTGCTGCGCCGTGTACTGGCGGCACAGAAACCAAATCTCCTTGGCCCTTTTCATCCCTACAGCCCGGACCAGGTCGCCGGTGCCATACCCTGGATCAAAGCTTCCCACCCTTGGGCCGGCCTGGCCGAACCTGGCGTTCTCTGATGCGATGGAAAAATCACAGACAACGTGGAAGACGTGTCCGCCACCGATGGCGTACCCATTGACCCTGGCGATCACGGGCTTGGGAATGGTACGGATCAGGGTGCTCACCTGTTGCCAGCCCACCTCCAAGGGGAGAGTAGGGGATTCCATGGAGTAACCTTCTTCCTCTCTGATTGATTGGTCTCCTCCCGTGCAAAACGCCTTGTCACCGGCACCCGTCAGCACGACGACTCCTATTGACCTGTCCACCCATGCATCGGTGAATGCACAGGCAAGTTCTTTTACAGTGATGGCTGTGCAGGCGTTGTATTTGTGGGGCCGGTTGATGGTGATACGGGCCACGCCGTCTTTTTTCAGGTAAAGGATCTCTTTATACTCCATGCTTGCCTCCTTGGAAATTCATGTTCCATTACGGTTTCCTGGATCCGTGAGCGTTTTCCCGTATGCCAGATGCGCGATGGCAGCCGCTCGATAATAGTACACTAAATTGGACAGCTGCCGGTTCAGGCATCATTAAAGTTTACCCTGGATCTATACACATGTTACTTGTTGTCTCTGCCGCTGTCTTTGATGGCGGATTCTATGTACCTTTGCGCTGCTTCAACAGCCTGGTCTCGGTTTGTTATTATTCCCGCCAGCCGGGCTTCTTC
>CAYVIE010000122.1:0-2836 GCA_964451355.1 uncultured Desulfobacteraceae bacterium | reverse complement strand
ACCTTGCCGTTGAGAGGTGATGGCGGGAGCCCGAACATCGCCATCAGGTCATGTCCGGTTAAAAGCCTTTTTTCTTTTTTTCTGGGATAAAAATTTTTTTCGTATTCTCTGGAAAGGTCTTTTAAAAACATTATGAAGTCGTTGTCCGGCTTCCCCCCCTTTGATTCCGAGTCGGCCCTGGCATGCAGCAAAAGCGCATTGATAAGCGGGCCTGCACTTTCGAAGAGTCGGATTATTCCTCGTTTTGTGAGGTGACCCTTTGCCTTGGATATGAATAGTTGTAAAGGGCGCATGTGCAGGGAGATGATCTGTGTTACATATTCTGTTTCAGCCTTGGAGCATGCAAGATCGCGGCATATCAGCGCCGCCTTTTTTGCCCCGGCCTCCTCATGCCCATGAAATGAATAGATGCCGTTATCGCAGGCACTGATGGTATCTGCCTTGCCTGTATCGTGGAGCAGTCCGGCAAGGACCAGCCTGTAATCAATATTGGTTCGCCGCGGTGCCGGGCTTTGGCTGATGTAATGTGCGATCCGGGATGCCGTGAGAACAGAGTGGTCATAAAGATCGATATCATGGTTCCTGCCTCCTTGCAGGCCTTTTAGCCTTGTAAGGTCAACGAAGATCTTTTCCATAAGCCCGCTGTCTGCCATGGAAATGATTATTCGGGAGGCTTCTTTTGCGCCGAGGATATGTACCAGCTCCGAATGAATCCTTTCAGGTGCACATCGGGCCACGAGATGGGCATCGGTTTTTATATGCTGGAGAGTCTTTTCCTCGATATTGAAACCAGGAGTTGCAGCGAATCTGAACGCCCGCAGCAATCTTGCCGGATCGTTTTTAAAGGCCCTATCGGTTACGACTTTTACAAGTCCTTCCCTCAGGTCTGACAAACCCATGAACGGGTCGATAAAGCTGAATTTTTCGAGATCTATGGCCATGGCATTGATGGTGAAATCGCGGCGCCTGAGGTCATCCATGATATCGTTGCCGTCGATCCGGGTAATATCGATAATTTTTCCTGGAGAAGCCACCCTGTATGTGATTTTCGGCTCGGCCCCGAGGCATATCAGCTTCCCCCCTGTCTTTTCCCTGACCCGTTCGGCTATTATTTCGGGATTGAAAAAAGTGGCTATATCAATATCAATGGGGATGTATCCGGAAATCAGGTCTCTGACCGTGCCGCCGACAAGAAAGAGCCCCTTTTGCCTTGGCAGGTTGCAGCCGGCAACAAGTTTGTCGAGTTGTGCTGATTTAACATCCCCGGGCAGGGGAATCTTTCCCGGGACAGCGGTCATTCTGGCTCCTTATACTTTTTAGTGTTGCAAATATCTTTATTTGTGTGTTTATTCCATGTTTGCAAAAGCACATAGTATATACAGTGTCCATGCGGGATACCGGTCTGTTGCGTGCCGGTCTTTTCCTGGTATTTTCCAAAGAAGAGAGTAGCATCCATGCCAGAGACAGACAAGTCGCACTTTGAGTTTCCTGTAAAGCTGGGAGTTACAGGAGGTATCGGGTCGGGCAAAAGTGAGGCCTGCAGGCGCCTTGCCGCACTTGGCGTACCGGTCATAGGAGCTGATGATCTGGCCAGGATTGCGGTCATGCCGGGGAAGCCCGCATACAAGAAGCTTGTCTCCATCTATGGCAAAGATATCCTCCTTCCCGGCGGGGATCTGGATCGCATGAAGTTGAGAAAAATGATGGCAGATGATCCGGATGTTAAAAAAAGGCTCGAGCAGATTATTCATCCAGAAGTCTTTGTGGAGATGGACCGGTGGCTCACAACACAGAAAAATGAAGGCAAACGCCTCATCGCCATGGAGGTTCCTCTTCTTTTCGAGGCCGGACTCGAATCTTTTTTCGATTACATACTGGTGGTGACCCTGGATGATAAAAGCAGGATAAAAAGGATCGCGGCAAGAGATAATGTTTCAGAATCAGATGCCGAGGCTATATGCCGCCTCCAGATGCCTGAATCACAAAAGATTGCCATGGCCGATTTTGTGATAAAAAACAACGGGAGCCTTTCAGAACTTCATGCAAAAGTTGATGAGCTTTATGAGCGGCTGTCAGTGATTATTGGTTCATTTTCCTGAACCAGGATCGCGGGTTGCGCGATATTTAATGCATCTTACTTTCCGGAATAAATCTTGACAACATGCCATTTCAATATTATCTAATAAAAAAATGGCCTAAAAATCCCCTCAATGATTTCTGGTCTTTTCAAGAAAATGCCCGGATATTTAACAAATCGGATATTTAACAAATCGAATGCGTTAAAAATCGTATGATATAGATAAGGCTCCAGGTCTGAATTCATCTGCGTCTGGCTTTCAGGAACAATGCCCGGGTTATGGCAAAGCAAATATGATTAGCTGATATTTTCATGCGCAACGGCTTTGTTTTTATGGTGCAAATCTTTGGTGAATGCGATATGGCTTTTTGCCAAAGGGGCATGTAGTGTTTGAAGGGGCATGTTTTTTTATTGCCAAAACTTTATAAATTCTCTTGCAATTGTAATTAAAACTCGTATAAATACTTCCCTCCGCCTTGTGCAGCGTGTACAAAACGTCCGTATTCAATGTTCCTGCCATCTGCTTGTCGGTATTTTATGCCGGTACGTTTTGTCCCATGACATGATGATTCGACTAAAGATAAGGGAAGTGGGCCTTGGAGGGCGGTTTGCAGGGATGCCTGCGATTCTCCCCGGTACGGCGGATGCGAAGCGCAATTATTTCGCTTAAAAAAACCGGATACCATTGATTCAGGCATGAAACAGCCTTGTCTATACCGGCGATTTCAACAAGGCCGGGATGCCGGGCTGTGGCAGCAG
>CAYVIE010000121.1:0-9687 GCA_964451355.1 uncultured Desulfobacteraceae bacterium | reverse complement strand
TTACGGAAAAATAAATTCATCTGAAACCATAGAAAAAGGGTGTTGAAAGTGAGCTGTATGAACATTAAATACAAAAAATGTGACGGTCCCCCTGTGTAAGGACAGTTGTCGCATGAATAAAAAAAATTATAAAAGTTTACAGAATGTGCGAAAAGAGCATCTTGCTTCATTACCAAGGGCGGCATGAAAATTTAGATAATAAAGTGTCCAAAAAATTGTGGACCGGTACAGATCACCCAAGTAGTTTAGTAGTAACCGTGAATTGCTGATTGCAAAACGCCATCCTTGCACCCAGCAATTTTTTTTAAAAATAATCATGCAAAATGAATTTGATAAAATCTATTGAATCATATTCAAAAACAAAATCGATATTAACAGACGTCTGTTAATATCGATTTGGAAAATGAATCATATTCAATAAATTTTCCCTGCTTTATTCTATCTTCCTGCCTTATTCCCGTTATGGACTGATTCAAACAGCACTGTATCTGAAGTATCTGCGATTGAGTAAATCAGCAGAGTTCTATGGCGTTACGATCAAAAGCATAGGCAAAGGTATTGGGGCTTGATACAAATTGAATCAAAAATTCGATTTTTTACGAGCCCATCATTATATATATTGTGAGGTTATTACGAAACAAATACCGGCGGATGTGTTCCCGCCTTAAATATCGTCCTATCTTCGGCCGCTCATTCACACGCCACCTGCATTGTCGGCAACCGGTCGTTATACCGGTAGTTATAGTAGGCTGTTAAAAAACGACTGCTTTAGCACATCTGTCGCGCAGACGAGTACCTACGGATTCAATTATCTTTTTTAATCATATTCAGAAGAAAAATCCTTTGACAGGTTAATTGGTAGGAGTTAATATTCATCCATCAAATGTTGGAATAAAATGATTTAAACAATAGATGTATGGATAACATATTGATATGAAAGATATTTGAGCTTTCACCATAGTTACGGTCATACAGGAATGCTTGCTTCCCAGATGTGGGCGTAAAGTCCTGTATATGTCCCGGAACCTTTAGCAATTCATTAATTCAAGGAGGAGAAAAATGGCGTTAAACCTGGATGCCATAGGCCGTAAGATCGGTCCGATCACTACGGAATATGGCTGGAAAGACGTGATTCTCTATGCGCTCGGTGTTGGTGCCGGTTTTGATGAGCTTCAATATGTATACGAAAAAGACCTGAAGGTGATCCCAAGCTTCGGGATCGCCGCTATATTCGAGTTCCTTTCACATTTCGCAGCAGAAGCCAACGTGAATCTTGCCGGCATACTTCACGGCGAACAAGAACTTATCTATCACAACCCCATGCCCACCGAAGGCAAGCTTATCACCGAAGGACAGATCATAAACATCTACGACCTGGGCAAAGAAAAAGGCGCCGTGGTTGTAGGCGAAAGTGACACCTACCACGAGAACGGCAAACGTTTGTTCACCAGTATCATCAAGTTGTTTTGCAGGCTAGATGGGGGATTCGGAGGGAACCCACCGCCTAAACAGGAAATAATCTTTCCGGACAGGGAGCCCGACTTCGAGATAGAAGCTCAGCCTTCCAAAAACCAACCATTATTATATAGACTTTCCGGTGACTTGTTTGCGCTTCACGTTGACCCTGACTTTGCCAAAACCGCAGGTTTCCAGATGCCGATCATGCATGGCCTGTGCACCCACGGCTACGCGTGCCGGGCTCTTATCGCAAGCCTTATACCCAATGAGCCTGAAAGGACGCACAGGCTTTCCTGCAGGTTTTCAAAGCCCCTCTATCCCGGAGATCCAATAAAAACGCAGGTCTGGAAAACCGAAGACGGCAAGGCTTTGTGGAAAGTAATCAACTCCAAGACTGGTGATACCATAATAACAAACGGCATATTTGAATATGGTGAAGTACCAAACGACGCCATAAGGTTTGACGGACAGGTTGCGATTGTTACCGGAGCCGGCGGTGGACTCGGCAGGATCTATGCCATAGAGCTTGCCAGGCGAGGTGCAAAGGTCGTTGTTAACGATTACGGCGGACCCAGGGACGGCGCAGGCCAAGGCTCCACAACAGCCGCAGACAGGGTGGTAAACGAAATCAAGGAGCTCGGAGGCCAGGCGGTCGCAAATTACGATAACGTGGCCACCGAGGAAGGCGGCAAGAATATAGTACAGACAGCGCTCGATGCTTTCGGCACCGTTGATATCGTCATAAATAATGCCGGAATACTCAGGGACAAGAGCTTTATAAAGATGGAGCCGGAAAGCTGGCAGGCAGTCCTCGATGTACATCTGCACGGTGCTTACTATGTAACACGACCTGCTTTTGCCGTGATGAAAGAGAAAGGTTACGGCCGAATAATATTCACATCATCTGCAGCAGGTCTTTACGGCAACTTCGGCCAGTCCAATTACTCTGCGGCAAAAATGGCCCTCGTGGGATTCATGAATGCATTGAAGCTGGAAGGCAGGAAATACAACATACTGGTCAATACAATTGCGCCGCTGGCAGCATCAAGGCTTACCGAAGACGTAATGCCGAAAGAATTTTTAGAGAAACTGAAACCCGAGTTCGTGGCACCGATCGTGCTCTATTTATGCTCTGACAGGTGCAAGGTCTCCGGCAATATCTATAATGCGGGCATGGGCTGCTACAACAGGGCTGCTGTTGTCACAGGACCGGGAATGACACTGGGATCCGAGGATACCATACCCACCATCGAAGATATTGCACAGAATCTCGACCGCATAAAATCACTTAAAGACGGCAAGGAATATTTCGAACTCAACGAGGCGGTCGCAGACATCATTACTGCATTTTCCAAGCCTGCGGGAAGTGGTCCCAGCCAGAAAACCGAAAAACCTGCATCCGTGGCTGATATCTTTGCCGCCATGCCCGAAGCATTCAACAAGGAAGCGGCCAAGGGAGTCGATGTTGTTTTCCAGTACAAGATATCCGGCCAGGGCGGTGGTGATTGGTACTGCGTAATCAAGGATCAGACATGCACCGTGGAGTAGGGTGGTTTTGACAAGCCCACGAGCACAATAAAGATGGATGCCGCAGAGTTCATAAAGATGATAAACAAGGAACTTCCGGCGATGCAGGCATACACATCCGGCAAGCTGAAGATCGAAGGGGATATCATGAAATCACAATTAATTGAAAAGCTCTTTATCCTCTGAATCTGATACAATCTGTAGCAGGATCTCATCTTCCTGCTGCAGGCCGCACGGCTGAAAACGGTCTGATTTCACCATACAGCCGGCAAATAAAAACTGAAAGCCAAGTTAAAAGTATAACTCATAAACAAGGAGTATGAAAATGATCGGCATCACTTCATATGGTGCATATATCCCCAGGCTACGTCTCAACAGAGCCGCGGTTTACCAGAGCATGGGATGGTTCGCTCCGGCGCTTATAATGGCCGCCCAAGGCGAACGTTCCATGTGCAACTGGGATGAAGACGCACTTACAATGGCTGTAGAAGCATCCAGGAACTGCGTGGAAGGAATGGACAGGTCAAAGTTAGAAGCGCTCTTTCTTGCCTCCACCAGTCTTCCGTTTGACGACAGACAAAATTCCGGGATAGTTTCCGCTGCTCTGAATCTATCCGAAGAGATACTTACTGCTGATTTCACTTCATCTATCAAGTCGGGTACCGCCGCGCTGCTGGCAGCCATAGAATCGGTAGCCGGCGGTAACCGCAAACAGGTTATGGTCACCGCTTCAGACAAGAGAGAGACCCGGCCTGCAGGTTTTTATGAACTGTGGTTCGGCGATGGCGCTGCCTCGGTAACTGTAGGTTCCGAAGAGGTTATTGCGGAATTTCTTTCAGCACATACAGTTTCGTGTGATTTTGTTGATCATTACAGGGGTGCGCGCCACAGGTTCGACTACACGTGGGAGGAACGATGGGTAAGAGATGAAGGATATTCAAAAATCCTGCCCAAAGCGATCCTGGGGGCGGCCCAAAAAGCAGGGATAGAAATCGGCCAGGTGGACAAGCTGATTTACCCGTGCTTCTTTTCTGCCGAACACAAGAAAATCGCAAAGAGGCTCGGTGTCTCTCCCGAAAAGGTGGCAGACAACCTTCATTCCTCTGTCGGCGATACTGGTTGCGCGCATCCGCTCCTGATGCTCGCATCGGCTCTGGACGAGGCCAGGCCCGGACAGATCATAATCGTCGCGGGATTCGGCCAGGGAAGCTGCGCTCTTTGTTTCAAGGTCACTGAAAACATCGAAAGGTTCGCGAAAAAACCCAGGTTCAAGCCGGTCCTTGAAAACAAGAAAACCATAGACAACTACACCAAGTGGCTTGTCTTCAGGGAGCTGATAGAGCCGGACATGGGCATCAGGGCCGAGGCTCCGACTCAGACCGCCCTTACCACGCTGTGGCGCAAGAGAAAAATGCTTCTCGGGCTTGTGGGCGGAAAGTGCAATAAATGCGGAACTCCCCAATTCCCAAAGACTGATGTATGTGTCAATCCCGATTGCACCGCCCGCCATGCTCAAGAGGATTATGAATTTGCTGAAATTCCTGCGAAGGTTAAAACATATACCGGCGACATGCTTGCTGTATCCCTCGACCCGCCTCATATCTACGGGATGATCCAGTTCGAGGGCGGCGGAAGGTTCATGGCAGAC
This sequence comes from uncultured Desulfobacteraceae bacterium, assembly GCA_964451355.1. Taxonomy (GTDB): domain Bacteria; phylum Desulfobacterota; class Desulfobacteria; order Desulfobacterales; family Desulfosalsimonadaceae; genus CAYVIE01. The sequence goes on along the minus strand of CAYVIE010000121.1, from coordinate 5,054 downwards.
TTTACAGACTGCGAACTCGAAGACGTACGGGTGGGTCTGCCCATGCGCATGGTCTTCAGGAAGAGGACAGCGGACAAAATCCGCGGATTTGTGAACTACTTCTGGAAAGCAGCCCCAGTGCCAGGAGCCGCAGAGGAGCTCAAGAAAATAAAATTCGACGGGCAGGTAGCGGTTATAACCGGGGCTGGCGGCGGCCTCGGGCGGGCCTATGCGCTTGAGCTTGCAAGAAGGGGCGCAAAGGTGGTTGTAAACGATTACGGCGGACCAAGAGACGGTGCGGGCCAGGGCTCTACAACGGCTGCCGATCGTGTAGTCGAGGAGATAAAAGCCGCAGGCGGAGAAGCTGTTGCAAACTATGATAACGTTGCAACACCCGAAGGAGGAGAAAACATAATCAAGACAGCCATAGACGCGTTCGGCCGCATAGATATCCTGATCAACAATGCGGGGATTCTGCGTGATAAAAGCTTTTTGAAGACCACTCCCGAGAACTGGAAGGCCGTGATCGCGGTCCACCTTGACGGCGCCTACTATGTAACACGCCGGGCTTTTGCTGTCATGCGTGAACAAGGCTACGGCCGCATTGTCATGACGACGTCAGCCGCTGGTTTGTACGGCAACTTCGGCCAGACCAACTACGCATCTGCAAAGATGGGTCTGGTCGGCCTGATGAACACCCTCAAGATCGAAGGGAAGAAATACGGTATCAAGGTCAACACGATAGCGCCGTTAGCCGCGTCAAGGCTTACGGAAGACATGCTCCCGCCCGATATTTTCGCCAAGATGAAACCCGAATACGTGGTGCCCATGGTCCTTTACCTCTGCTCGGACAAGTGCGACGATACGGGACAAATATTCAATGCAGGCATGGGTTATTTCAACAGGGCAGCGGTTCTTACGGGTCCCGGTATCAAGCTCGGCAAAGATGATTCCCCGCCTACCCCCGAAGAAATAATGGAAAACTTCGCCAGAATAAATGAAATGAGCGGGGCAAAGGAATACGAGGACGCGAATTCAGCTATATTCGGCCTGGTCTCGCCTCCTGAACCCGGTGCAAAAGACGAAGAAACCCAGAAAGATGATCAGGGCCCGACTGTCAGCCAGGTCTTTGAACAGATGCAATCAGCCTTCAATGCTGATGCCGCCAAAGGTGTGGATGTTGTATTCCAGTATGTCATATCAGGCCCCCAGGGGGGTGAATGGTTTGTTTCCGTATCAGACGGCAAGTGCGACATCCGCGAGGGTAAAGCCGATAAACCGACATGTACCTTGAAGATCGCAGACAGTGATTTCATCGATCTTGTCACCGGCAAGCTCGATCCCATGGCGGCCTTTACTTCCGGGAAACTGAAAATCAGCGGAGACATAATGAAATCGCAGCTCATTGGAAAACTTTTCCCGCGATAATCTTTCATGGTTGTCCTTGAAACCAACCCGGGAGATTGAAATCAAGCTCTGTTTTGAATCAGCCCACCGGGTTGAATGATGAGCAAATCGCCTGCCGTATGTGTGCCAGCGCACATGCGGCGGGCACCAACATGACGAGAGACTGATTTAATTGCATGCATATGGCTATTGATAGAACAGGAGGAATAGATCATGGCAACAGGAATCAAGGATAAAGTGGCAATCATCGGGATGGGCTGCACCCGGTTCGGGGAGCGCTGGGATGTCGGCGCGGAAGAGCTGATGGTGGAGGCCTTCGAGGAATGCCTGGAGGATTCCGGGATAGAGCCGAAGGATATACAGGCCGCCTGGTTCGGCACCTGCATGGATGAAGTCAATGTCGGTAAGACCGCCATGCCACTTGCCACCACGCTGCGCCTTCCCATGATACCGGTAACACGCGTTGAAAACTACTGCGCCACCGGGACCGAGGCCTTCAGGGGAGCATGCTATGCTGTTGCTTCCGGTGCATACGATATCTGCCTTGCCCTGGGCGTTGAAAAGCTCAAGGATACCGGTTACGGCGGCCTTCCCGCCGCAGGTTCAAATGCCGGGACCCTGTTGTGGCAATGGTGGCCCAACCTTACCGCACCTGGATCGTTTGCCCAGCTAGCCTCGGCATATGCCGCCAAGTACAGGATAGACGAAAATGACCTGAAAAGGGCCATGGCCCACATATCGGCAAAAAGCCATGCAAACGGCGCGCTCAACCCCAAAGCCCATTTAAGAAAACCCGTGACCGAGGAACAGGTGATGGCGGCCCCAATAATCGCCCATCCCCTGGGACTGTTTGACTGCTGCGGCGTCAGCGACGGTTCGGCGTGCGCAATCGTTACGACTCCTGAAATCGCAAAAAAAATGGGGAAGAAGGATTTTGTCACGGTAAAGGCGTTGCAAATAGCGCTGAGCAGCGGGCAGGAGGCAGGATTCGACGCCTGGGACGGCGATCATTTCATGACCACGTCAAAGGCGAGCATACAGGCATACAAAGAGGCCGGTATAGAGAACCCGAGGAAAGAGATAAGCATGATGGAGGTACATGACTGTTTTTCCATCACCGAGCTTGTAACCTACGAGGACCTTCATATCTCCGAGCGGGGAAAGGCCATCAAGGATATTATGGACGGTTTCTATGACCGTGACGGAAGCCTCCCCTGCCAGCTTGACGGGGGGCTGAAATGCTTCGGCCATCCAATAGGTGCTTCCGGAATCAGGATGCTTTATGAAATGTATCTCCAGCTCCATGGAAGGGCCGGGGAGCGCCAGATCGAAAATCCGAAACTCGGGCTTACACATAATCTGGGCGGATTCCCTTTCCAGAATATCTGCAGTATTTCAATAATCGGAAAGTATCAGGGATAATTTGCAAGCATGGTAAACATCCAATACAACATTTCAACACATGGAGGTTTAAATGCCGCAATACATAGCTGAAAGGAGGGACATCGACTTTGTCCTCTATGAACAATTCAATGTTCTCGAGCTGACCAGGACGGAAAAATACAAGGACTTCAACAAGAAACTCTTTGACATGGTGGTAAACGAGGCCAGAAACTTCGCCATAAAAGAAATCCTGCCCACCTACTCCGAGGGTGACCGGCAAGGTGCAAGGTATGAGAACGGCCAAGTCCTTGCTCCCGACTGCTACCGCAAGCCCTTTGAACTTTTCCGGCAGGGCGACTGGATAGCCATGGCTGAAGATCCAGAAGTCGGCGGACAGGGGCTGCCCATCATGATCGCCCAGGCCGCAAATGAGTATCTCATAGGGGCCAATTTCGCTTTTGCCGCATATGCGGTCCTGGGGCATGGAACTGCAAAAATGATAGAACTTTACGGGACCGAGCAGCAGAAAAAGATGTTTCTCGAAAAACTCTATACCGGCCAGTGGGGCGGCACAATGGTATTGACAGAACCTAATGCAGGTTCAGATGTTGGTTCCCTTACCACTACGGCCAGGCCCAACCCTGACGGCACATATTCAATCACCGGAAACAAGATATTCATAACAAACGGCGACCAGAACCTCACGGAAAACATCATCCATCCGGTCCTTGCGAGAATAGAGGGAGCTCCCCCGGGAACAAAGGGAATATCCCTGTTCATCGTCCCGAAGATCTGGGTGAACGAGGATGGTTCACTGGGCGAAGACAACGATGTCGTGTGTACAGGCATTGAAGAGAAGATGGGTCTGCATGGCAGTCCTACCTGCAGTATGTCGTTCGGCAGCAAGGGGAAATGCAGGGGCTTGCTGCTCGGCGAGGAAAACAAGGGGATGCGCGTTATGTTTCACATGATGAACGAAGCGCGCCTCGGAGTCGGGCTCCAGGGTTTAAACCATGCGTCTTCCGCATATCTTTACGCGGTCAACTATGCAAGGGAACGCCTGCAAGGAAAAGATCTTGAAAAGATGTTCGACCAGGCGGCCCCGCAGGTTCCCATCATAAGGCACCCTGATGTAAGGAGGATGCTTTTGTGGATGAAGGCGCATGTGGACGGCATGCGGAGCATGGTCTATTTCGTGGCCTACTGTTTCGACAAGGTAAGGACTGCTGAGGATGAAAAAGAAGCCCAGCGTTATCAGGGTTTTATTGAGCTGCTTACACCGGTCATCAAAGCCTATTGCACAGACAGGGGTTTTGACGTGTGCGTGCAGGCTATCCAGGTTTACGGCGGCTACGGTTATACAAAGGAATACCCGGTGGAACAGCTTGCAAGGGATTGCAAGATCAGCTCTATATACGAGGGTACAAACGGCATCCAGGCCATGGATCTCCTGGGCAGGAAACTCGGCATGAAAGGCGGTGAAGTCTTCATGGAATATTTGAAAGAGATACAAAGGACCATTGCCCAGGCAAAGAAGATACCCGATCTTGTGCCATTGGCGCAAAAAGTAGAAGAGGCTGTCAGCAAGCTCGGTGAAACCGCGTTGCACATAGGCAAGACCGCCATGTCGCCTGATCTCAAGGTGGCATTCGCACATGCCCTGCCCTTTCTTCACGCAATGGGTGATGTCACACTTGCATGGATGCATCTCTGGCGGGCAAAAGCTGCGCTCCCCTGGCTTGAAAAGAAACTGGGCTCAACGGAACCTGCAAAGAGGCGTGAAGCTGCTGAGAAGAACAAGGATGTTGCATTCTATGACGGCCAGGTCCGAACAGCCGATTTTTTCATCTGTTCCGTGCTGCCCCAGGCTCTCGGTACAATGGAGGCCATAAAAAATTCGTGTTCTGCAGCGGTTGAGATTGCGGAAAGATCCTTTGGCGGAATCTGATACCATGGATCTTTAGCTGAAACTTTTCTGAATCAGTGAACCCAGACCTATCGCCCAGGCGCAGCCGGCGCATGAACCAGCCACAATGGCCCCGGTAACTCCGCCGAAAATTCAGACCAGCATAAAACAGCAGGGCCCGGATCAAAACCATCCGGGTCCTGCTACTCTATTCTTCATTACAAAATACCAATATCAATCATCAAACCGGCCCCGGAGGTGTTTTCACGGGAAAATCTCATTACGGGAAAAGCTTGTTTTGGGGAAGGCAAATTGTTTCGTAGAGTGTGTTTACACCATCGCGCCGGTATAACCTGCATTCTGCAAACGGGCGGGGATA
>CAYVIE010000120.1:0-9724 GCA_964451355.1 uncultured Desulfobacteraceae bacterium | reverse complement strand
GGGAGGAATCTCCCGCTTTATGCAGAGGTGGGGAAGTACTTTTCTCCCAATGGGATTCTTAACGAAGATATTTTTAAGAAATCCCTCACCGAAAAATTAAAAAGTTTCAGGGAGGAATTTGACTCGGAAGACAAGTTCGTCGAAGCGGCAACGAATTGGATATATGATTATATGTCGAAACTTCTGTATTATCTGAACGAAAAGGGAATGGCTCGGGCTTCTGCACAGCTTTTGAAGGTTGCCGCCACCGAAGCCTCACGGTTCGGGCTAAAAAAAATCACGGTTTCTCCGACATACCTAGAAGAGATCCTGTCTAATATAACCACTAACTATATCAAAGATGACCGAAAGGATTCTATTGCTGAAAAGCGGAACCGGATTTTCGATGCCGCAATCAAGGTGTTTGCCAAGGAAGGCTTCCATGGCGCGACCATGGATAAAATTGCTTCAGCTTCAGGCATGGGAAAGGGATCTATTTACCGATATTTCAAAAGTAAAGAGGATTTGCTCGACGAGCTGCTTAAGGCAAAATTTACCGAGATTGTGGATCGTATCAACAAAATCTGTTCAACCGATTCCAATGTGCTTGAACAGGCGCGTGAAATGATCGAATCATGGGTGTTTTTCATCCAGAACAATCATCTTTTATATCGACTCATCCAGAGCGAGACGATATTTCGGCGTTCCGGCCGTCAAATATTTTTTTACGATTATCTTGTCTCGCGGCTTCCATTGTTCAAGGAAAGGATCGTTTCTCTGAACCGCGACAAAAAATTAAAAACAACCAATTTTTATACGGTCTTTTATGGCGTTTTGGGGTTTATCGATGGTGTTGTGCATAAATGGTATCGTTGCGGCATGGATTACCCTCTTACAGATGAGATCCCGGTTATTTTAGAGGTTCTTTTCAATGGGTTTGTCGGTGAAAGTACAACCCGGCGGCATTTTTTTGTGCCATCAGAAGAAAACGGCACTTCTTCGATTGAGGAGAAGTAATCATGAGCAGCGAACGGATAGCGGTTGTTTTTCCGGGACAGGGGACACAGCGACCCGGAATGGGAAAAGACTTTTACGATAATATTCCCATCAGCCGGGACACATTCGAAGAAGCTTCGCAAACCCTTGGGTGGGATGTGGCAGCCCTTTGCTTTGGAGACGATGAAAGACTCAACCTGACCGAGTATGCCCAACCGTGCATTCTCACTACAGAGATCGCCATGTTTCGGGGCATCAAGTCCTTATACGGATTTACCCCGGATTTTTTCGGGGGGCACAGCCTGGGTGAATATACGGCTTTGGTTGCCGCAGATGCCATGCCGTTTTCAGAGGCACTGAAAATCGTTCAGGCCAGGGGGCAACTGATGCAGAAGGCGACACCTCCCGGAACCGGCGGGATGGCGGCTGTTATTGCCGAAAACCTGGATATTGACAAGATCCGTGAAGCTTTAGATGGGCTGCCCGTGGATGTGGCCAACATCAATTCAGCGGATCAGGTAGTGATCAGCGGCCGGGCCGACAGCATGGATATTGCCGAAATTTGTCTTAAACAGGCGACAGGCAGCGATCAGGCTCTCCGTTTTGTCCCTTTAAATGTGAGTGCGCCATTTCACAGCCGGTTTATGCTCAGCATAAGAGATGCCTTCAGGAATGTACTGAACTCAATTTCAGCAAAGCTGAATCCTGATAATGCCAGCAGAGTCACCTCAAATTATACCGGCTGGTTTCATTCTGGCAGCACGGCAGAAATCATTGAATCGCTGGTATCCCAGTTGAGCAGCTCGGTAAACTGGCGGGAGAACATGCAGGCCTTGGCCGCCAAAACCTGTAGAATCTATGAGGTCGGCCCGAATCGGCCGCTTCGAAAATTTTTTGCTGATATCGGAATCAAATGCCTCTCCATAACAACCTTTTCAGCAGCAAAACGCGCGTTTTCATAAAGGATATCGATAATGAAATTCAATTTCGACTTCTGGGGGGTCATTATCGGCGGTTCCAGCGGCTTTGGTCTGGCAACTGCTGAAAAATTGGCTGCACATGGCATGAACCTTTGCATTGTACATCGCGACCGGCGGGGTGCCATGTCCCGTATCGAGCCCCGTTTTGAAAAATTGCGGTCAACCGGTGTAAAGGTTCTCACCTTTAACCTAGATGCACTTTCAACTGAGGGCAGAACAAAGGTGCTCGATACCCTGGCCCAAGAACTCGGGAGGACGGGAAAGGTTCGGATGCTTCTGCATGCCGTTGCATTCGGAAATCTTAAATTGCTGGTTCACCATCATGCCTCCGACACGCCACGATTGACCAGGGAAAAAATTGCTCAAGAAGCTGATATCCCCTCAGCGACCATTGACCGGGTTGTACAAAAGGCATTTGAAAGCGGGGCAGATTCTCTTCATACGCTTGTTGATCCGCCTGATTACAACAACCACCGGTTCCTGGAAAAAGAAGATTTCGCTCGTACCATACATGCCATGGGATTCAATATCGTTGAATGGGTGCAGGATATATTTCATCGGAAATTATTTGCAGACGATGCGCGCGTGCTCAGTCTGACCAGCGAGGGAAACAGCGTGGCATGGAAAGGGTATGCGGCTGTTGCGGCAGCCAAGGCGGTACTGGAGTCGGTTTCCCGGGCCATGGCGGTGGAGTTCGCCCTTTATGGAATCCGGTCAAACGTTATTCAGGCCGGTGTGACAGACACGGAAGCGTTACGGGCCATACCCGGACATCGCCATATCAAAGCGATTGCGAGCTTGAGGAATCCCTTCGGACGCCTGACAACACCTGAAGATGTGGCAAATGTCATATTGCTCCTGTGCATGGATGAAGCCGCGTGGATCAATGGCGCTCTGATCCATGTGGACGGCGGGGAAAGGATTGCATGATATTCTGCCCGGAATAATTTTTGACAAGCAGGATTTATTGTTCGCAACAAAATATGACAGGAGAAAATGAAATATTCCGAGTTTTTAAAACAGGACTACTTTGATTTTGAAAACCTGCTCGCGTTTTCATACGGCCGGCTGATTGAAGACCCCCCGAAGGATTTGGATGCACGTCTGCCTGCGCCTCCTTTTCTTATGATTGATCGCATTCTGTCAATTGACAAAAACGGCAATCGGGGAAGGATTGTGGCCGAGCAGGATATTCGTCTGGATGCCTGGTATTTTCAGTGTCATTTCCCCGGTGACCCGGTACAGCCCGGATGCCTGTGTGTAGACGCGATATGGCAGTTGCTCGGATTTTACTGTGTCTGGCGCGGCGCGTTGGGCGCGGGAAGGGCATTGGGGTGTGAGGAAATTGTATTTACCGGCCAGATTCGTCCCCACAATAAGGTTGCCCGTTTTGAAATCGATATCGTCCGTTTTCAGAATCTGAAACAGGCTGGCTCAAGCATCGTGATCGCTGACGGAAAAGTTTTTATTGATGATGAGCACATTACAACCGTCAAAAGAGCCAGAAGCGGTATTTTCAAAGGCATTACGTACAAAGATTATCCAAACCATTCGTACAATTCACTAGGCGGCATTAGTCAATAATGAAAGAATACAAATGACAAATCAAAATAACGACAAAAGCGTCAACTCTGAATTTCAGGGGAAGCCGGTTGCCGTTGTTACAGGCGGAGGAAAGGGGATCGGCGCAGCCTGCTGCAGAGCGCTCCATTATGAAGGATTCCGAGTAGGCATTCATTACAGGAACAGCATAGAACCGGCCCGTGACATCCTCGCAGAGATAAAAGGAGAAGGGTTCCTTTTGCAGGCTGATTTGGCGGACCTGGAGCAGGTGGGGACCATGGTCCGTCAAATTCAAAACGAGGCGGGCAGGGTGGATGTTCTGGTAAACAATGCCGGGATTTGTATCAACAACTTTATTAATACCATGAAAATTGAGGAGTTTGATGCTCAGAGGTCGGTGCTCAGAGGCGTCTGGTTCCTTACCAAAAGGATTTTACGTGTTTTTATGCTCCGCCAGTCTGCAGGACGAATCATTAATATCTCAAGCGTTGTCGGTCACACCGGTAATGCCGGTCAGATACCATACACCATGGAAAAGGCAGCCCTTGATGCCATGACAAAATCTTTGGCCAAAGAGTTATGGAGCAGGAACATCCTTGTTAATTCAGTTGCGCCGGGTTTTATCGCTACCGAAATGACCTCCGTGCTACCGGAAGAGATTCAACAAGGCATTATAGACAGTATCCCCCTGGGCCGGATCGGCAGGCCCGAAGAGGTCGCTGAAGTGGTGGCGTTTCTTGCCGTGCGTGGAGGATACATCAACGGAAGCGTGATTCATGTAAACGGGGGGATGTACGGTGGCTGACAACCACATCATTCAACAGGTTCTTGAACTGATCCCGCAACAGCCCCCTTTTCGGTTCATTGACGACATCTTGGAGATAGACGACGGGAAGATCACTGCCGTCTACCGGTTTCGGGAGGATGAATATTTTTATAAGGGTCATTTCCCGGGAAATCCGATTACGCCGGGGGTTATCCTGATAGAAACCATGGCGCAAACAGGCGTGGCAGCCATGGGTATTTATCTGCTTTTGCACCGGGGTGTGAGTGGCGAGGAATTAAAACAGATGACAACACTTTTCGCCTTTGTCGATTCTGTTGAATTTTCCGGAATGGTTCTGCCCGGTGAAAGAGTGATTATCAGGGGGGAAAAGGTCTACCTGCGCAAGGAGAATCTTAAAACCAAGGTCAGCATAGAGCGGGAGAACGGTGAAACAGTATGCTCCGGCGTGCTGACCGGCACAGGAATCAGGAGTTATGAAAAAAAGGGTGGTCATTACCGGGATGGGAGTTGTAAGCCCCAACGCAATCGGTCTTGATGATTTTGAAAAGGCCCTTCGCAACGGAAAATCCGGAATCAGGTTTATTCCAAGGCTCGAAGAGCTGAATTTTTCCTGCAAAATCGGAGGCGTGCCGGAAAACTTTGACAGGATTTGTGAGGATTATTTTAACACAAATGAACAATCGGGTCTGAGCGATACCATCGCATATGCAACCGTTGCGGCAATCGAGGCTTGGCGCGATGCTGGTTTGGATCTGCCCGAAGACAGCGGACATCCGGACTGGGATTCCGGCACAGTTTTCGGGTGCGGTATCTGCGGAATGGAAACAATAGCGACAAAAGTTGTACCGATCGTAAACGCAGGGAAGGTCCGTCGGCTGGGTTCACGGGTTGTTGAACAGGTTATGGGCAGCGGAGTCAGCGCGTATATTGGGGGTATCCTTGGGCTGGGAAACCAAGTGACCTCAAACTCTTCGGCCTGCAGTACCGGGACCGAGGCGATTATCAATGCTACATGGAGAATCCGTATGGGGCTTGCCAAACGGATGGTGGCCGGCGGGTCGGAAGGCGTGTCTCCCTACACGTGGGGCGGTTTTGATTCCATGCGTGTCCTTTGCCGTAAATTTAACGATCAACCTGAAAAAGGATCCAGGCCCATGAGCGCTTCGGCCTGCGGGTTTGTTCCCGGAGCCGGAGCCGGAGCATTGGTTATAGAGGAGCTTTCGACCGCCTTGGAGCGGAACAGCAGAATTTATGCCGAAATTAAAGGTGTCATGGTCAACTGCGGAGGCCAGAGGAACGGTGGTTCCATGACCGCACCAAACCCCTGGGGAGTTCAGCGATGTATTAAAGGCGCGATAAAAGATGCCGGTATAACGGCGGATGAAATCGATGCGATCAACGGGCACCTGACCGCAACTTTTGCAGATCCGGGTGAGGTTAAAAACTGGTCCGTGGCATTGGGAAGAGGACCGGAATGTTTTCCATACATTAATTCGACGAAATCTATGATAGGACACTGCCTTGGTGCTGCCGGCGCGATTGAAACCGTGGCTGCGGTGCTTGAGCTTTTTAAGGGCTTTATCCACCCGTCAATCAATTGTGAGGACATCCATCCGGAGATAAAACCTTTTACCGAGCGGGTTGCGCAAACGCGCATAGATTACCCGGAAATGAGAACAGTCGCCAAGGCCAGCTTCGGGTTTGGCGATGTGAACAGTTGTATAATTTTAAGAAAATGGGAACATTAAAACGCCGGAAAGGAGTTAAGTTGAAATGAAACCTCAGGAAATTTTTGAAAAATTCATTCAGATTATCAAAGAGTATGTAAAAGATACCGAGAGGCTGGAGGCTGCGACAATGGAGACCAAAATCATAGATGACCTCAAGGTCAATTCAGCCCGCCTTGTTGATATCATCATCAAGGCTGAAGATGCCTTTGACATTGAAATCGATGATGATGATGCGGATCAAATCAAAACAATCGGTGATGCTGTGAAGGTTATTGAACGGAAGTTATGTGTAACGCAATGACATGAATGCAAAGGCTAAATTTTTTTTGGGCCTTCAGTATTTCCTGGGGCGGCTTACAATTTTTGTAACCGCCCCTATGATTGTATGTGCCGTAAAACTGGCCGGGTACCGGGTACGCAACCTGAAAGAAACCCGGCAGAGGGTCAGGGATCTGATGTCACCTCACCGGGGGCCGTGGCTGATTTGCGCAAATCATCTCACCCTGATCGATTCGGTTATTCTGGCATATGCCATGGTTCCAACATACCGCTACATATTCAGGTACATTCTGTTGCCGTGGAATGTTCCCGAGCAGAGGAACTTTAGCAGCAATATATTCGTAAGCGTTTTATGTTACCTGACGAAATGTATTACGGTGATACGGGGCGGTGATCGAGAGAAGGTGAAGTTAACCATAGATAAATGCGCGTATCTTTTAAAAAAGGGGCAAAACCTGATGATTTTTCCGGAGGGGACCCGGGCGCGGGAAGGACGGGTTGATACCGTGAATTTTTCATACAGTGTGGGACGCCTGGTCTGCAAGATCCCCCGCTGCCGGGTGATGTGCATTTATCTTCGTGGCGACGGACAGAAGACATACAGCAATTTCCCGCGATATGGTGAAACCTTTACGGTTACAGTTGAAGAATGCCGGCCGAAAACCTCATTAAAAGGGCTCAGGGGGCAAAGAGACTGCGCAAGGCAGATCATAGAACGTCTGTCTCAAATGGAGAAAGACTATTTCAGGACATGTGGGCAATGATATTGTTGATCTGAAGGCTCCCGGGGCTATGGGCAAGGCGGGGAATGCTCGGTTTGTGCGAAGGATTCTGACCATTGAAGAGCAGCAGGCGGTTTTATGTGCAGATCATCCCGACGCTTTGCTGTGGATATTATGGGCGGCAAAGGAAGCCGCATACAAGGCCGTCAGCAAATCCCATCCTGATGTTTCTTTTTCACCCGGGCGCTATTCGGTAAAATTGAAAAATGAGAAGCCCGGCGTCCTGGGCGGCATGGTGAAAACTCCCGGGGGGATTGTAAGGATAAGAATTTTTTCCCATGAAGACTATGTTCATTGCATCGGAATCACCGCCAGTCATAGCGGTCTAGACAGGATTGTATACGGCATAAAGGCAATATCCCGTGAGGAGAAAATGAATCATCCGCCTGCCTGTCAGTCCATGGCGGCACGGAAGCTGGCAAAAGAGCGGATTGCCTCGTATACCGGCCGGGATCAGGACGATATACAGATAATACGAAATAATACAGCCCGGGGTCAGGGTCCGCCGATGGTATATTTTAAGGGCAAAAAAGATAATATTGATATCAGTCTGAGTCACGACGGCAGATTTGTGGCATACGCCTTTGTGGCGGCCTGATAAAAACCGGAAAGAATTGGGATAAAATGGCAATAACTCCGCCGGCCGATATCGTAATCAGCGGTTCGGGCATATGGACGCCCGAAAACGTAATTACAAACGAAGAACTGCTTGCAAGCTATAACGCCTATGCAGAAAAGTTCAATACGGATAATGCAACGGCCATAAAATTGGGGGAAGTAGAAGAAAAACCCCTGTCCAGTGTAAGGTTTATTGAGAAAGCTTCCGGAATAAAGTCGCGGTACGTATATACAAAGGAGGGTATTTTAGATATCAATCGCATGCGCCCCCTGATTCCTGAAAGAAAGAAGGATGAAACAAGCAATCAGGCTGAAATCGCGATTCATGCCGCCCGCAGGGCCATGGCCGCGGCAGGAAAGACCGCCGCTGACATTAATGCCGTAGTCGTTGCCTGCGCGTATACTCAGCGGGCATATCCTGCCATTGCCATTGAAGTGCAACATGCGCTGGGCATCGATGGATTCGGCTTTGATATGCTTGGGGCCTGTTCAGCTGCGACCTTCGGTCTTCACCGGGCATATGACAGCCTGAAATCGGGTTCGGCACGGTGTGTTCTAGTCATCAACCCGGAGTTGGTTACCCCTCAGGTAAATTATTGCGACCGGGAATCCCATTTTATTTTTGGTGACGTGAGTACCGCAATAATAATGGAGCGTGCTGAAACCACCACTTCAGCAAACAGTTACGAGGTGTTGAGCACAAAAGCGCAAACCCGGTTTTCCAATAACATCCGTTCCAATTTCGGGTATATGTCGCGGGCTACAGATACCGATCCATACGGATGGGACAAGCTGTTCCATCAGGCGGGGCGCAAGGTCTTTGAAGAGGTCAGCCCTATGGCGACCGAGCACATTAAGGATCACCTGGCAAGCCTTGGCTTAACGCCCAATGATATCAAAAGATTCTGGCTGCACCAGGCAAATATCAATATGAATAAAATGATCATTAAATCTCTGCTCGGCGATGATGTTAACCCCGATAAAGTGCCATCAATCCTCGACCGTTATGCGAATACAGCGTCTGCCGGATCAATTATCGCTTTTCATCTCCACAATAAAGATCTTCAAAAAGGCGATATCGGCGTAATCTGTTCCTTTGGCGCTGGTTATTCCGTTGGGAGTCTGGTATTACGTAAACAATAAAGGGAGGGGTAATTAATGAAGAGGGGAAACAGAACAACGAAACGGCGATTGGATATAATAAATACAGCAAGAGATTTGTTTGCGGAAAAAGATTATTATGAAGCAAAAATAAGTGATATTACGAAGCAATTGGATATATCTCATGGGACTTTTTATAATTATTTTAAAAGCAAGTCAGATATTTTTACTCATATAACAAAAGAATATATAACAAAGATTGAAACAATATTTTTAAAAGAGAATCCAAGAGAAAGCAATAGCTCAGTGGAATTCAAAAAGCAATTCTTCAGATTGGCAAACGAAATATTTGGTGTCTTTATTGAAGATATAAAAATGTATGATATACTTTTTGTTAGGGCCAGAATCGCTGGCCTTGGGATAGAAAATGAAATAAAAAAAATATTTAAAACCGCTGAGTTGTTTATAAAAAAATACTTAGAGCACGGAATCGATAAAAAGTTTCTGAAAAACTACATTGATGCGCCACTTGCCGCTAAAGCGATCAGGGGGATAACAATGGTGGCGATCGAAGACCTTATGGAAAATGATGCGTCTTTACAATTGAAAGAAAGATGGCTCACCTTGCTGTCAAATTACATATTCGACGGTTTGTCATAATAATTATGGGGTGTTCTAATATTATTCCCCTAACCTTAACACCGCTTTATGGCAAGAAGTTCCTTTTTTATCAGAACAGCAAGTATATCAATGGATTCCGTAAAATTGGGTATATTCTCTTCTGATACCTTTTTAAGCGTCATTGCAAAATCATGCCATGCCTGTGCTGCTTTCAGCAGCATTTCGTCAACAGAAGTTTAAGGATTAGCACATATCAATTTGACCTTTTCGTTATGATATTGGAGAGTT
>CAYVIE010000119.1:0-9734 GCA_964451355.1 uncultured Desulfobacteraceae bacterium | reverse complement strand
TTTTATATGGGAAAAGGAAATTTTTGCGCTAATTTTCTGTGATTTTCACGGTAAATAAAATGTTGATACCAAAACAATGGTTCGGCTCAATTGAAATAAAGTTGATGGCTTTGTAAAAATTCTGTATGCAAGGTGCTGATATAGCAGGGAAGGGCGGGGGCGTGCTGTGAGTCGCTTCCCAGCGAAGCACACGGCAGCAGACGGACTTTACCGCGAAAACACCTCCAGGGCCAGGGTAAAAAAGCCTTGTTCTCATGCCCGGGGGTGATTGCTTCCAATCATGAAAGTTTACGGAGCCATAAAAAATGAGTTTGGAAGAATATGATTATATCCAGGGATCGATCTGTTTTTCAGGGAACCAGCATGACTTGAAGCCTGTAAGCGTTCAAACCGTCGATGGTGCCAGGACCGAAATCTGTTCCTCCGAACATCATTTTTTCAAAACGTATGGCCCCATACATAGGGAGGTTAAAGGCGGTGGCAAGGTATTGGGTGCCGGAGATATCGAATTGATCTATTTCAAAAAATGCGGGGTTTGAGTGTACATTTGATGATGTATCTCCATAAATGTCACCGATGGAGAATTCCCCGATATCAACATTATTGTTTGTTTTCCAGGTGGAAGGATATCTTGGATCGTCACCTGTGTAATCAGCAAAACTGTTACCGAAAGAAATCTTGTTGAATCTGAATGTATTTGAGTTGGAAAATGGAAAGTTATCGTTATAAGAATAAATGAAATGATCAATATTCAATTGAAAGTCGTACTCGAATTCCAACCCTCCTGAACCCAATGGAGCCAATGCCAGGTAGAAGGAAGAGACATCCATGGATCCCAGTGAAAAGCCTCCTATTTCAGTGACACCATAATCAGGGCTTGCGGCATTGACCGCAGGATCATGCGGCCCGATCATGCTCAGCTTTCCGACAGTATAGATCTTGTCTTGCTCCCAGTAGGGCGCGTAAATATCAGCCATCAGTTTTTTTTCTGATGTCGGATTGGTGGTTAGATTCCAATCCTCTTCTGAAGCGATGGGAGCGGAACCGACACCAAAAAACATTGCTCCGGTAGGAGGGGATGATCCATTATCAGGGTTAAGCTCCCATGGACCATTATTGGAGGAATGAACCTTTATTTCCGCGAATTCAAGGTATCCGCTGCTGATGGTATGCCCGCTGACTGTTATAGAGTTCGTTGTATCTGTAAACCTGTATGCGTTGATGAACTGAAAGATTTTGATGTCCTTTAAACCTATCCCGAAACCTGTCTGGCCAATCAGTCCATCCATTTCAGATTCATCCATGGGCACAAGCCCTGCGTAAGCTGCATCCGTTTTCATAAAGCTGCATGAAACCAGCAGGAGAAAAAGAAGAAAACCAGCTATTGAAAATCTTTTTTTCTCGTCCTGGTGAATTTCACAGCTCATGGTGTTTGCCTTTTGGCTCTATAGTTTTGGGAATTAAAAAGAGCGGGTGAAAAGGTTTTTCCACCCGCTCAGTCTTTTACCTCCGCCTATGCAATTATTGCATTAGTGCGGTGCAATTTCAACCCAGCCATCGAGGATGGTGAAGGTGACGCCTTCCATTTCGATTGCGCCGTAGCTTTTTCCGTGGTTGGCTGAGTCAGTGGTATTGATGGAGGTGTTTTGTACCACATTATCCGTCAAGGTCATGGAGGCAATGTTCAGGTTATCGATATATACTTCCATAGTGGGCAGGGTGATGCATACAGCAGCGAGCTTCATTGTGCTGTTGCTTAAGATGTACCTGTATGATGAGGAGAAGATAGGGGCTGCGTCAGTTATATCGATTGAGATTGCCTGCGGTGTGAATCTGAACCCTGCAAATGTTCCGCCGAGGTTATTCATACCCTTGCTCTGGTAGTCAGCAGAGGTCTGGACTGAGAAGAATGTGCCCGGAGCATAGTTGTACTGCAGAGGAGTCAAACCATAAGCTGCAGCAGGACCACCATGATAACCATAAGTCGGGCTTGAGAGGCTTACCTCTACAACGGTC
Organism: uncultured Desulfobacteraceae bacterium; assembly: GCA_964451355.1. GTDB lineage: Bacteria > Desulfobacterota > Desulfobacteria > Desulfobacterales > Desulfosalsimonadaceae > CAYVIE01. The sequence goes on along the minus strand of CAYVIE010000119.1, from coordinate 7,718 downwards.
TTGGTGCCGATTGTTGTACGACGGGTGCCTATGGTAGCAACGATGGCGTTGATGTGCAGGTTGTCGATCTGGAATTCATTGACGTTAAATGCTGCGCCGGTCTGCTGGGATGCCCATGCGGATGTCCACATCTTGAAGCTTAAGCCGTCATCGTCAATGTATGTGAAGCGGTCGATGTTCAGAAAGATCTCTACGTCATCGGCCACGATTGAGACACCAGTCTGACCGGTTATTTCGTCCATGGCTGAATTGTCGAGCATTTCAAGGCCGAAGGCGGAAAACGGAACTACCAGCATGGCAGCAAGTGTCAAGCAGAGCGCTAATTTTTTCATTTGGGTAAATCCTCCGTTTTTTTGTGAAATCATTTGATAAGGTTAATGAACTCGCTTTGTTTACACTTTGATACAGAATTCTGTTGCTGATTACTCTGTCATCCTCCCGGCATCACCCCCCTTCGAATTGAAATAAAAAGTTAAAAAACTTACCGGCTAACTTACCGGTAACACATTGTCGAAGAGATATTGATTGATATAATTAATTTTTATTTTTATGACTTGGCCTTTGGGCCTTCTAACCCTGGATGGAGTTTCGAAAATGTTAAGCAAGTAACAATATAATTAATGATTGTTTCAGTAATGATTTATTGAAAGACGGATAAACTTTTATAATTGTTTGATACGGTTGTCAAGGAAAAATTACACAAATTACTGTTGTAAACGATGTTACTTCATACTGGATCAGCAAGAGCTATATTCGCAGAAATTTGATAATAGTAAGCGTTATAACAGCTTCAGGATGGCTGGCGATTGCTTTTTCCTCTAAGGCATATTTCCGGCACGTTCAGATAAGCCGGGATCAATTGCAATGGCTTTCTTTATCAGTTCATCGCCTTTTTTTATGTTCCCGAGGCGTTTCAGGGCGGTTCCGGCCAGAAAGAGCGCCCAGGGATCACGAGGGTTGATTTTTATGGCGGCCGATAGATACTTTACAGCCTCTTCATATCTTTTTGCCGTAAGCATTATATTACCCAGGTTGATGTAGGCATCCGGTGATGCAGGATTCAGGGATATAGCCTTGCTATAATATAAAATTGCTTTATCGACATCCCCTGTCCTGGCGTAGATATTGGCTGCATTCAGATAAGCATCGCTTGATCCGGGATCATGTCTTGCTGCCTTGAGAAAGTCCGATAACGCTCCTTTAAGATTTCCTGTATTGGCTTTTGCGATTCCTGAAAGTATGTAAGCCGGAGCCGGATCCCGCAGATTCCCGGCTATAGCGCCTTGTATATATTCGATGGCTTTCCTGAAGTCCCCTTGTTGTATGCATATCCGGCCGAGTCCCAGTAAAGCGGGGGCAAAGCCCGGCTCAGCCGAAAGAGCCTTTTTGTAGTATACTCTGGCAAGCCCAGGCATTTGTTTTTCAATATATATCTCGGCAATATTCTGGTAAGGTTCGGGTTTTTCGGGGTTGATTTTAGCCGATTGCAGAAAGTGGAAAATAGCTCCGTCCAGATCGCCGGCTTTGTAGAGTTCAATGGCAAGGTTATTGTGTGGACGCGCTTTTTGCGGCGCTTTTTTTACACAGTCTGAAAGTATCGTGACGGTGTCTTGCCAGGCCAGATTCCTTTCCCATGTGCCGGCAAACAGGCAAACCAGCAGGATTGAGAGAATAATAAACAATGAGTTTCTGCTTCTTGCCATTTTTTCCAGGACCATGGGTATGGCCATGCATAAACCTGCAAATGGTATATAACACCTGTGTTCGAATATTATTTCAATGGGAATTATGCTCGATTCTATTGACAAGGTTACAATAAACCATAATAGCGCAAGAGAAATAACAGCGTTTTTCCTGGCGTTGCGAAATGCGAGCAGGACAATCAAGATCAAGGCGGTCATTGACAGAAAGGTTGTCGGTGGAGACATGAGTCCGGTTGAAAGAGGATAATCGTGCTCCAGGTTCAAGCGTGCAGGAAAAGGAAAGAAAAACAGACTGAAATAGTATACAACGACGCGGAATTCTGTCAGAACCCTTTGTGTAGGGTCAAAGGGCCTGTGGGAATAAGCGGCTATGATTCGTTTTATTGGATGAATACCTAGGTAGGCCCATCCTACAGCAATAACGATGATCAGTGATGCGGCAAGCAGTATTTTCTTGCGCCGGAGCCAATCTGTCTCCCCTTTCTGGAAAATGATCCATTCATAAATGAATATCATTACAGGGAGTGTGGCTGTATTCTCTTTTGAGGCCAGGGCCGCGGCGCCGAATATAAATGCTGGTATGAAATAAAGCCAGGATATATTTTTGTCATTGCTGGCTTTTTGATTGATCGATGCGTTTCGAGCGCAGATATATGACAGGATTGACGCAAAATAAAACAACGCACCTATTGATGTCATTCTTTGCACAATATAAGTGACCGCCTGCGTGTTTACCGGATGGAGCAGCCAGGCGAGAGCACAAAATAACGCCCACATTTCAGGGGACATGAAAGAAAGTTTCAGTTTTTTGTAATGGGTCAATATGGAAAAAGTATATTTGAATATGAAGAATAAAAGAAATCCGCAAATGATATGGACGGCAATATTGACCAGATGGTATCCAAAGGGGTTGTATTTACCAAAATAATAATTCACTGCAAAAGTAAGGTTGGGAATAAACCTGGGAAAAGGTTTTCCATGTATTGCCGCGGAAAAAAGCTCATCCGGAGAAAGGGAAGTGACCCTGATATTTGAGTCTTCTAAAATGTAGACATAGTCATCAAATATAAAAGGAGAATTAAATGTTTTGATATATGCCGCTAAAGTTACTGCGAGCATTAGCAGGAACCAGCCGGTATACCTCATGATTCTTTTCATGGCGGGTGATGGCCTGTTCATAAGTTTTTATTCCTGCATGGATGTGGGCTGATTTTTTATTGTATTTATAAGTGCTTTAGCGTTCTTATAGCCGGGATCTATTGCAAGAGCCTTTTTAGCAAGACGTAATGAGCGTTTTAACTTGTTCTGCCGGAAAAGTGTTACCGCGGTATTGTAAAGTAGTATCTTGTCTTCCGGCTGACCTGGCAGCAGCTTTTCATAATATTGTTCTGCTTGAGAATACTTTGCTGCCAGGAAATATGCATCCGCAATCAGCCGGTTCAATTTGGGATTGTCAGGATCCAGCTTCAGGCCTTTTTCAAGCCATATGATAGCCTTGCCGGGTTGTTTTGTGTTGAGGTAGACCTGCCCCAGATTAATGTAAGCGGTTATAAATGTTGGATCGAACGACAGGGATCTGCGCAAATATGGAATCGCTTCCCTGAAACGTTTTTTTGCGATGAGAAACGCCGCATAGTCGTTTAGTTCTACGCATCCGCCGCCGATTTGAACGGCTTTTCTAAACTGTTTTTCAGCCTCAATGTCATTGCCCGTATCGGCAAGAACCCGTCCAAGCATGGAATAAACCTTTGGTGATTCGTTCGTCCATAATGCTTTTTTAAAAGCGTTTATGGCTGCATGGTATTTTTTCTCTTTCCAGTAAGCAGAACCAAGAATTTCCCATGCATGTCCAAAGTCGGGCTGAAGTTTGACCGCTTTTTGCAATAATAGTATTGCTTCCTTGTTCTTTCCATTATTCAGCAGGTTCTGCGCAAGGCAGGTATAGGCGATGAAGTTTTTTTCGGTTACATCAGCGGTCCGTTTGAACAGAACTACATCATCGTGAAAGAATTGAAGCTGAAAACGGGTGGCCATGGATAAAGGTAAAATAAGGCATGTGCTGAACAGGACCCCCGCGGAAATTCTGGCGGATTTTTTATTGATTTTATCTATAAGCTCCCATCCTCCCCATACAGTCATTATGAAAATTCCGATTGCTGGTAGATAAAGAAAGCGATTGGCTATAGCCGGCCACAATCCTCCTTGAATAATGCCTGAAACAGGCACAAGCGCTCCACAGAACCACAGCCAGCCAACCAGCATGCTGGGATGCTTCCTGGCATAAAATACAAGAAGAGCGGTAATAGCTATCAAAACTAATCCTGCAATAGCAGCGTATAGGAAAGGAACTGAATCCGGATACGGATAGTAAATAGCCAGATCCCGCGGAAAAAAGATTTTTTCCAGGTAAGAGAAATATGAAACCAATGCATGTTTTATTCTTAATCCCAAGCTCCTCTCGCCCATCGGTATGATCTGGCTTTTGCCTGATAGTGAAAACGATGCGAGGTAGATGGTCACCACGGAAAAGAAAAGCATGGGGATTTTCTCTAAAATAGCTTTTGATATACTAACCGGGGGGATGGTGTTTTTTCGGCCGACTGCGCGGGGAGAGAGCCGCAGCCAGGAGTAGCCTGTCAGCCTGTTTAAGGGCCACCAGTCCAGAAGAAGGAATATAAAAGGGAGCGTAACAATCATAGGTTTTGCGCAGAGGCCGGCGATAAATACTATCAGCATTGATAAGTATCTTTTTAACGAAGGAGCAGAAACATAGCCAATATATACGTGGAGAGCCGCAAGAGCAAGTAATGCTGAAAGCAGGTTTTTCCTTTCAGCAAGCCATGCCACTGTTTCAATGTTAACGGGATGAAGCGCAAAAAGTGCTGCGATCAGCCCGCTTTTTGGAATGCTACCCGTCATCCGGAAAAACGCAAAAAAAAGAAGAACCGCGCAGGCGGTGTGTATTGCAAGATTGACAAGATGATGTGCGCCGGCATTCAAGCCAAACAACTGGCAGTCGAGCATGTGTGAAATCCATGTTAACGGGTGCCAGTAGGTTACAACCTGGATGCTTGATTTGAGATCATCATGGATGGGGGAAAAAGCCCACACGATTCCGTCCCATGTCAGACCCTTCTGGACAATTTTGTTTTCATAGATATAAATGTTGTCGTCAAAGTTAAGGAACGGATAGTCTTTTACCGGTAGGTAAACATAGATTGCGGCTAGGGCGATTGCGGCGGAGATCAATATGGCAAGGCGTTTTTTGCTTTTTTGCTCAAGGCTGCTCATAGCTTGAATAATATCCATTTTCTGTGGATAGCATAAAAGAGTTAATTCATAACATTGTCATGAAAGGGAAGGTGAAAAATATTTGTTACCTGTTTGACTGTAACAGACTGATAATAAAATATTTTAAAATGATAATATATTATATTCCGTCACGGGTTCAGGTTACAGGACATTGTTCCTGATAAATGCTGAAACGATGACTTGAAATAACAAAAACCGGCTGCTATGCAAAGCAAAAATAATTCTTCCCGGGTGACAGGCTAAAAATATTTTTAAGCTGCTGAACAATCCTTACCAAACCATGAATAACAAATCATTAGGCCGGATCTGAGCATGAATAAAAGAACCTACCAGGAAACAAGACGAAGGCACTGGGACAGGGTGTCTGATTCAAAGAAGAATCCAAACCGTCCCGGCGCATTTTACCAGAAACTCCTGCATGTGTATTACAGGTTCCTCATACCCGAGGGATCGACTGTTCTGGAAATAGGATGCGGGCACGGGGATCTTCTTGCTGCTCTTAATCCCTCGCTTGGCGTTGGATTGGATTTTTCCCGTGAGATGATAATTCAGGCATCCAAAAGGCATCCCCAGCTTTTTTTTGTGTGTGGGGATGCCCATGATCTTCCGGTTTCACAAAAATTCGATTACATAATACTTTCAGACCTTGTAAATGATCTTTGGGATGTGCAGGCTGTATTCGAAGCCATACGGCCTTTGTGCCACAAGCATACAAGAGTGATTCTTAATTTTTTCAATAATATGTGGCGAATCCCCCTCTTTTTTGTCAAGCTGCTTAAGCTCGGGGCGGATCTTTTGCCACAGAACTGGTTTGCACCGGCTGATGTCATCAACCTCCTTTCCCTGGCCGGTTTTCAGGTTATAACCGGTTTTTCAAAAATTCTTTATCCCCTGAAAACGCCAGTGCTGTCGAACTTGTTAAACAGGTATCTGGTGTGTATATCTCCGTTTTCCTGGTTTGCCCTGACTAATTTCATGATAGCCAGGCCGGATCCCCGGTGTATGGATGAACCTTCCAAATCAAAGCCCTCGGTTTCAGTTATCATTCCCGCAAGAAACGAGGCAGGAAATATCGAGGCGATATTTACGCGAACGCCGGAGATGGGAGATAAAACTGAGCTGGTATTTGTAGAGGGCGGATCCAGGGATAATACTTACGAGGAGATAGAGCATGCGATCAAGCGCCACCCCCGCAGGAACGCAAGGCTTTTCAGGCAGAAGGGCAAAGGCAAGGGAGACGCGGTCAGGCTGGGCTTTGAAAAAGCAACTGGTGATGTCCTGATGATTCTTGATGCGGACCTTACCGTGCCGCCTGAAACATTACCGAGATTTTACAATGCGTTGATCTCCGGAGCAGGAGAGTTTATAAACGGAGTTCGCCTGGTTTATCCCATGGAAGACAAAGCCATGCGATTTATCAACATGCTGGGCAACAAATTTTTTTCCGTGGTGTTTACCTGGCTTCTGGGGCAACCCGTGAAAGACACGTTATGCGGCACAAAAGTTTTCTGGAAAGGTGATTACATGCGAATTGCCAGGAATCGCCATTATTTCGGTGAGTTTGATCCTTTTGGCGATTTTGATCTTCTGTTCGGCGCAGCAAAGTTGAATATGAAGATTGCAGAAATGCCCATCAGGTATCACCAGCGTGTTTATGGGACGACCAACATAAACCGCTGGCGGCATGGGCTGATGCTTTTGCGCATGGTCGCTTTTGCCGCGCGCAGAATCAAGTTCATATGAGATATTTGATGATATGCCTCGCCTTGGTGGAGGAATAACAAAAAAATATGCCACTTCCTGAATGCCTATATGAAGCAGCGACTTTCGGGGTCGATCCGGATTCACCAGACTGGATTGAAAGATCTTTGGCAATCGTTTCCGCCAAAAAAACCCTACAGGCGATATATGCCGGATGGTACCTTGAAATTCGCGGACTTTTAGATAGTTATGCCGGGATCCGGGGACGGGTGCTTGAAATTGGCTCAGGCTCGGGCTTTTTGCATAAATACATTCCCGGGCTTATAAGGTCCGAGATCATGATTACGCGGCAGGTAGACGTTGTTTCAGACGCGCAGGCTCTGCCTTTTGGGGATGCGTCCCTCAGGGGAATAGTTATGGTTGATGTTTTTCATCATATACCTGACTGCAGTCTTTTCCTGTCCGAAGCAACCAGATGTATCAAATCCGGGGGAGCCATTGTAATGATAGAACCGTGGCTCACGATTTTTTCACGGTTTGTGTATAGATTCCTGCATCAGGAGCCATGTTATTTAAATAGATCTGATTGGTCCCTTTTCCGTGGCGGCCCCATGACAAGCGCCAACTCGGCTCTTCCATGGATGGTGTTTTACAGGGACAGGCGCAGGTTCGAAAATGAGTTCAAGGAATTGCGGATAAGTCTGATTCGGCCTCATACTCCTTTTTCATACCTGCTCTCAGGGGGGCTTACGTATAAATGCCTCCTGCCCTATCGCCTCTTCTTGCTGCTGCGCAGGATCGAAAATCGACTCGGCGGATCTGTAAAGAATACAGCCATGTTTGCAAGCATTGTTATTTCGAGAAGATAGCTCCAGGTCCGGTGGTATATACTGACTCTGCCATTTTTACCGGAGTCAGCGGGGCATAAGCATGATATCATAAATTTTTATAAAAAATCTCAATACGGGAAAAGCTTGTTTTGTGTAAGGCGAATTATTTAGT
>CAYVIE010000118.1:0-9741 GCA_964451355.1 uncultured Desulfobacteraceae bacterium | reverse complement strand
CTGCGCATCCAGGGTTATGCCTACGGCTCGCACGGCCTCAAGAGCGGTTTGAGCAATGATCCTGACGATTGCATCTTCCCCAATGTCGACTTGACCACTGAATTCGGGTGGGAGATCAGGACCAAGGCCCGTATTCCCTTGATGACCGGCGCCCTCGGCTCGACATTTATCGCGGCAAAATATTGGGATTCTTTTGCTATCGGCGGGGCACTGGCGGGCATTCCCATCGTGGTCGGGGAAAACGTTGTGGGTGTGGACCGGGAGTCAGAAATCACCAACGGTAAAATCACTAAAGCTCCCGAACTGGATCGACGAATCGACACCTATCTCCGGTATTTTGACGGCTATGGCGCTATTATTGTTCAGCTGAACGTTGAAGACACCCGCAACGGAGTGGCGGAATACGTTGCTGAAAAATATGGCGATAAATGCATCATTGAACTAAAGTGGGGCCAGGGGGCTAAGGATATCGGCGGGGAAATTCAGGTCACGAGCCTCGATTACGCCATATTCTTGAAAGAAAGAGGTTATGTCGTTGACCCCAATCCATTGCTGCCGGAAGTCCAGGAAGCTTTCAAAAAAGGCGCTATCAAATCCTTTGCCCGCCACAGCCGCCTAGGCGGGACCAACCTCGGCAGGGTTGAAGAGGTCCGTGAAGACTTCATGAAAAGCGTTGATTACCTCCGCAGCCTGGGTTTCAAGCGCCTTTCCCTCAAAACCGGTTCCTACGGCATGGAAGAACTGGCCATGGCTATCAAGTTTGCCAGTGACGCCAAGATGGACCTGCTGACCATTGACGGCTCTGGCGGCGGCACCGGTATGAGCCCATGGAACATGATGCAAAGCTGGGGAGTGCCTTCCATCAATCTCCACTCCAAGGCCTACGAATATGCCAGCATCCTTGCGGCCAAGGGCCAGCGGGTTGTCGACTTGTCGTTCGCCGGGGGCTTTGCTCTTGAGGACAGCATCTTCAAGGGTTTGGCCTTGGGCGCCCCTTATACCAAGCTGATTTGCATGGGCCGCGCCCTCATGGTGCCAGGTTTTCTGGGAGCCAACATCGAAGGGGCCCTTTTCCCGGATCGCCGGGAAAGACTTAACGGCAACTGGACTTCTTTACCGAAGTCTGTCTCCGATATAGGCAGCAAGGCCGAAGAAATATTCGCTTGCTATTTCGAAGTTGAAAAGAAGGTGGGGAAAGACGAAATGGCAAATATCCCTTACGGCGCCATCGCCCTCTATACGTTGACCGATAAACTGGCCTGCGGCCTCCAGCAGCTGATGGCAGGTGCGCGGAAGTTCTCCCTTGACAAAATCAGCCGTAGCGATCTCTTCTCCGCCAACCGCGAAACCGAGCGCGAAACCGGCATCCCTCATGTATCCGAGGCCAATGACGAAATAGCCAAAAAGATTTTGTGCAGTTGATCTAAACCGATTTTAAACAGAGACAGCCGTCCGGAGTCCCGGACGGCTGTCTCTACGCAACACTATTTCCTAAAGTGCTTAAATACAGATTCCAATTAGCAGGTAAAAAGCTTTTGGATGACGTTTCGTGTCATTATATCAACAAATAACTCCATCTGAAAAAGAATTCTCTAAAAGTTAATTTTATATATAAATTCAATATATTATGTTAAATTTTTAAAAATGAGTTATTTGGAAGATTCCTATTTGATTCGTCCCTCTTGATTTTTTGTCGCTAACACATTGGTGATCAGCACCCCATTGCCACGGAATTTGGATCAAATACAGCTTCACTCTGACACTCATTTCTGATTATATATGCAATTCTCATTGATGACACCCTTGCATAATTAATGTGAAACTAATGCAAGGGGACGTTTTTTTCATCCGAAACTTCGTCATCCCTTTGGATGCTTATGGATTTTTTTCCCCACCGAGATGGACTCCGGCAAGGATTCGTCTTCACTGATATCCAGGCAGCGCACCACGCCCGGTTCCACCTCCTTGTACCTGAGACCCGATTCCGGGCATACCATTATGCCGTCCTTTCCCGGCTCCATGGGCCACCCGTGCCTGCTTATCCAACCCTTCAATCCGGCAGGATTACCGGTGACAAGGCCGTAATCCGGTACATCAGATGTCACCACGGCGCCGGCAGCGACAAATGCGTACCTTCCGATGGTGACACCGCATACCACGGTGGCATTGGCCCCGATGGTCGCTCCTTTCCTGATGCAGGTTTTTTCGTAAAGATGCCTCCGGTCGACCTCCGTCCTTGGCCGCTTGACATTGGTGAGAACGCATGAAGGGCCGAGGAAAACCCCGTCTTCCACTGTAACACCGGAATAGACGGAAACATTGTTTTGAATCTTGCAATTGTCTCCGATCACAGCGCCCCCTGCGACAAACACGTTCTGCCCGATATTACAGTTTCTGCCGATCCTTGCCCCGGTCATCACGTGGGAAAAACGCCAGATCCTTGTGCCGGCCCCTATGTTCGCGCCAGGCTCCAGGTCGGCCGTGGGATGGACAAAGACATCCCTTGTCCCTGTTTCCGGAACCCCGGGAACACACGGAATACCGTTCTTCTCCAGGCTCTCCTGTGCGGCACGGAGCACAGAAAGAACCCTCAAACCTTCGTTTCCGTCTGTTCTCGGAATCTTCCTGGTCTCGGTGCTGTGCAGAAAATGGATGCATTCCCTGCGCAGGGGCTCTTCCTGCGGGACCTCGATTGGCTCTCCAGCCTTCTTTTCGGGTACAGGTATCCTCCCATCTGTCCATGTTATGTACTGGCGATGCAATACCAGCTTTTTGCCCCACTCGAGGGTATCGTCGAAAACCACCATGCCGCTGGAACCGACCACTGTCAATTTCTGTTCCTTGAACGGGTTGAGCCAGCTTACGTATACATGCGCCCTCATTCCGCCGGGAAACCGGAGCATGGTAAGGGTGGTATCTGCGATCTTCCTGTCAAGGTATGCCTCACCCACACAACGCACCTCCTCGGGCAGCTCATTTCCGGCTATGGAAAGGATGACCGATATGTCATGGGGAGCGAAACTCCACAGGGCGTTCTCTTCTCGCCTTATCTTTCCAAGGTTAAGGCGGTTTGATGTTATATAATAAAGCTTGCCCAGCTCACCGGATGCCACCAGTGTGCGAAGCATCTCAATGCACGGATGGTACTGCAACAGGTGGCCAACCATGAGGATCAAGCCCTTGTTTTCGGCTTTTTCCACCAGGAGACCGGCTTCCCTTGTATCCAGGCAAAGAGGTTTCTCCACAAAGACATCCTTGCCGGCATCCAGAGCCTGGTTTGCGATCCGGAAGTGAAGGGCGGCAGGCGCGGCCACGGCCACCCTCGTTATTGACGGATCCGTCCAGATGAGAGCTGCTTCAGAAGTGGTTTCAACATCGGGGTATTGTTCCTTCATCCTTGCAAGAATATCCGGATCAGGGTCGCAGATCACCTTCAGAACCCCCAGGGAATGAAAATTCCTCGCAAGGTTTTTTCCCCAGTGGCCCGCCCCAATGAGAGCAAGATCTCGTGTTTTTCTTTCAGGCATATTATGCACCTCTGGTTATAAAGACTTGTTTCAATACCTCGAGCTTCAGGATCGTTTCAGGGATAACAGCTTCTCATACTCAGACACCCTGGGGCCATCCTTTTTCCAGACAATGCACGTATCGACAAGCACATCGGCCACCCGGCTTTTGTATGCCTCGATGGTTTCCTTGTTCCTGGATACCGCGGACCATGCCCCTTGCACTGCTGCAGACGCCATGGCAAGAACAAGGGATACCAGGTGAGCGCATCCTTTGGGGCCTCCCACAAGCTCCTTCACCTTCAAAGTGAAACCGGACTTTATGGATATCCCTTCAAGGGGTTTGAGCGAGTCCATGGCCTTGAGGCACTCCGGCATCGGCACCACCGGCATTTCCGCCTCTATGCTGTCTATTACCAGGGAACCGGAAAGCCGCATGCGGACTATCATTTCGTGCAAACTGCCCGCAGGCCGTTTTCCACCGGCCAGGGAATAACGTTCGAACATGCATAGGTCATGCAGGCGGCCCTCTATGAGAAAAGAATGGGGGTATGCGGCGTAAGTGGTGATGCTGAGGTCCCTGGTATGAACCTTTTCGTAATCCTGTCCGGTTCCTTTTTCTCCTTTACTGGTCATTAGGATAATCCTTGCTTACATTCACTCGCAAAATAATCGAGTTCATCATGAAAAACCCACTCACCAGGCGCTTTAAACAACCGCCCCATAAACACCATGGGGATGGAATATATCCATCCCCATGGGCTATATTTCATGCGGCGGGGGGGTGTGGTTTCAGCCCCTCGATGCATGGAGTTTCATTGCAAAGCGGCTCAGGGATTCAGGTACGTTATTCTTCCCATCCCGGCTCCGTTTGCACCATATATATTTTCCGGCACCTGGCCGCCGTAAGCGGTGCCAATGTAGCTGAAATAAGTCATCAGTGCGGCCCATTCCTTCAGCTCTTCAATGCTGGCAGGTGTGGTCGGATCTGCGTCGATCCTGTAGTCAAGGTATTGTTCCTGGGGAATCGGGTTCCCTGCCGCATCCTTGGGCACAATGGGAAGGCCCTGGCTTGTGGCGAAATCCATCATCAAAAGGGCGTAGTAATCAACAACCACGTGGTAAAGGGTGGTGGTATCAAGGATATTTATCGGAGTTCCTGCCGTGGTGGTCTCGGTATCGGAGGGATCAACAACTGATACTCCGACCACCATCATTCCCGGATCACCTGCAGGATTGACAGTGTAGCGAAGTCCGGAAAAATTCAGGAAATAATCCGATCCTAGCAAGTGGGATATGCTTGCTGAAATCTCGCAGGCGTTTCTGATCTCCTGACCGTTAACGTAGATGGACATCAGCGGATAACCCGGAATATCCGATTCCGGGGAAGCCCCGAGAGGCAGGACATTATATATATCCGACATGGTTATTGCGCCCGTCTTTCCGGCATAGAGATTGTCCCTGATCACTCCGCTTGCCACAACTCCAATGTCATACGGATCAGAGCCTGTGGCTGCTGCCAACTGGTTCGCGGAATAACGGATAGCATCAGCGCAAAGGTTCCCGAGGCTGCTTTCAGCAAAGTCGGCGATCTCCAGGTCAAAACCGGTGGTTCCCATGACTGTATCCAAAGCGGGCAGGCCGTTTGCGGCAAACAGGGCATTTATTTCATTAATACCCTTGTCCACAAGGTCGATGATGCCGGGATCCCCCTCTATGGTGTCGTTTATGGGAATGAGCATGAAATCTACATCCTGGATCTCTTTTGTCTTGGAGTTCCAGGCGATGTCCAGGCGTGCGAGGTAGTTGGTATAGCAGCCGGGTTCAAAGATTATGGTTCCGTTATCTGTTATTATGGGATCAAAAGTCGCGGTATGGTAATGACCCGAGGCGATAATATCGATTCCGCTCACGTTTTCAGCCAGATCCGCATCATCCCCTGTGCCATCCGTATTGATCCCACCGTGCGATAGCACCATGACGAGATCAACCTTGTCGTCGTTTCTCAGGGAATCCACCATCTGCTGGATATCATCATAGGAAAGATCAAATGTCACCGGTGTGGCGGCAGGGGCCTTGCTGACAGAGTCCTGGGTCATCAGCCCCAGTATACCTATCTTTATACCGCCCTTTTGAACAATCCTCTTCCTTACAATATCCCCGGAGGCGATAAGTACCTCAAGACCGTCATCATCGTCACTATCCGCGCTTGTCTGCAGGTTGGAGGCTATGATAGGCACATCTACCCCCATGGAAACAGCCGCGCCGAGAACCGTGTACAGGCCGGCCGGCCCCCAGTCGAATTCGTGATTCCCAAGGGTGGTCGCATCGTATCCCATTTCCTGGAAAAACTGCAGGGTTATGGGAGGGGCCGTGAGAAGATCAAATGCCGTACCCATCAGGAAATCTCCGGAATCCACAAGAAGAACCGGGATGCCCCGGTTGACCTGTGTTGTGCGGATCTCGTTTATCTTCGCGGCCAGACGGGCGAATCCGCCGGTCACAGTATCGGCATCCGACGTGTCAGCAGGGGTATAATCGGCCATGGGCCCGTATCCATTGGCATGATTATGAATGTCTGAAGTTTGTAAAATGGTGAGCCTGTAGATATCCTTGTCATTATTGTTGCAGCCGCTGATAAAGAAAACAAAAGTTATGGCTATCAGCAATAAAGCGGCCCAGCCGATAGAATCGATTACGCCCTTGAATTTCATGGGAACCTCCTTTTAACATGAGTGCAAAAACGATCCAAATCATTGGTAACGATGCGACGAATCCCCTGATTGATATGAAAAACTAAAAATGAGATGGTCTGATCAAGTTATTTATATTCATGAATATGGGTATCATTAAATAATTTTAATTGAAAAATCAAAACAAAGTTTAGCACAGACCCAATCCTTGCAAGGGTGTTAATTTTTGGCATTTGTTTAAATAAGCAAAAACATCTTGACTTCATTACTGATTTATAAGATATAAGTAATTTTTTTTTGAAATCGTTTACGATCTCTGGGGCCGAAAGGCCCTGAAAAAACTATCTGTTTCTATTTCCATCTACCAGATAAGCCGAATAAAGCAGGCCGGAGTGATAATAAGCCCATATGACCGGCCTCGCCCGGTTTTTCGCTGTTGCCCGTAAACAAAGCAAAGAATATACAGGAGAACCCTATGAAAAAGGAACTTGCAGCAATAAAGAGGATAATCCTTGATGCCGCGGATAAGGCAAGAAAGGAGACTGAAAGTGAACCCATGCCCGAAACCCCGAAAAAGCCCAAGTGGCCGATACCATGCACTGTAGGACCCGGCCTTGAAGGCGCAATCGCTTGCGAGAGCAAAATCGGTTACGTAAACGGGGCAAAGGGATGGCTTGTATACCGGGGTTATGATATCTTTGATCTTGCCGCAAACGCAACTTACGAGGAGGTCAGTTTTCTGCTGCTCCACGGACACCTTCCCAATGCCAGGGAACTGGAGGAATACAGGAAAAAACTTTTCTCCTACCTCCATTTGAACACCACCCTCCGCCTGATGTTCGGATTCCCCATCGAGGAGATGAGCGTCATGGGCGCTCTCAGGCTCGGGGCCAACCTGATGCGGCATGAGTTCGCCGACCTGGACAAGGCCAACGCCGGTCCCGACATTGTCTCGGCTATAGGCGCGGACGAGGACTCCATTGCCATGGAGACCAAGCCCATGGGCGAAAAACGCGCGACATATGAATTCAAGATGCGCAGCATGCGCCGGCTCAAGGCCAATATCAAGAAAAAGAACATTGCAAAGGCCAGCGCCACAGAAGCATGCTACCATCTCATAGCCGGTGTATCGAGTATCATAGGAGCGGTTGCAAGGCTGCATAACGGCCGCATGCCAGTGGAGCCTGACCCCTCGCTGAGCCATGCCGCGAACCTTCTGTTCATGATCACAGGAAGGCGGCCCGACCCGGTTGAAGAAAGGATCATGGATGTAGCTTTGATTCTGCACGCTGACCATGGCATGAACGCAAGCACCTTTGCCACACTGGTTGTGGCCTCGACCCTGGCCGACCTGTATTTCGCCGTTGGCGCCGGCATCGCGGCATTGAGCGGACCCCTGCACGGAGGGGCAAACGAGGCCGTGGTAAAAAGCTTAAAGGAGATAGGATCAAAGGATAACGTGGACAAGTGGCTTGAAAACAAGCTTCAAAAAAAGGTAAAAATAAGCGGATTCGGCCACAGGGTATACAAGGCATACGATCCCAGGGCACGCGTGCTCGGCCCCCTGGCAGAGTATCTTGTTTCAAAGCACCCCGAAAACAAGGAGCTTTTCGAGACCGCAAAGGCGTTGGAAAAGAAGATGGTAGAATCCAGGCTCGCCAAGGAAAAAAAGATATTCCCGAACGTCGATTTTTATTCAGGAATCGTCTACTCGTGCCTGGGGCTCGACGAATCCCTGTTCACCCCGCTTTTTGCCGCAAGCCGCGTGGCCGGGTGGACCGCCAGGGCGCTTGAATACATAGAAAACAACAGGATATTCAGGCCGCGTGCCATCTACACCGGGGAATTCAACAAGGTATACATCCCCATGGACCAGAGGGAGAAGGATTGATAAGGCTATAGCCGCAACTCCGTAAAATGATTCAAAAAAAACCTTTCGCCAGGCCGGGGGTGTTTCGTCCCGGCATGACAAAAGGCAAACCACTATGGGCATCTACGGAATCCGCAGGGCATCATCACCAGTCATTGCTGGTGATCCTTCCGCGGTTTTTCTTTTTGATGGAGCAAAGCTTCTTTTCCTTAAGACGCCTTTCCTCGGCCCGGGCCGGAACTCGGGTTTTCATCCGGCGTTTCCTGGTTTTCAAGGAGTCTCGCACAAGATCCCTGAAACGCTCTATGGCAAGCACCATGTTCTGATGGCGAGACCTGTGGTCCTGGGCTGTCACCCTGAGGATTCCATCCCTGCTGATCCTGCCCGACAGGCTTTTGAAAAGCTTTTCTTTTTGTTCTTCTGAAAGGGCGTCTGAAGCTTTGATATCGAAAAGCAAGGTGACCCTTGTCGATCTCTTGTTGACGTTCTGCCCTCCCGGACCGCTGCTTTTGGAATCGACAAAGCGAAGCTCGCTTGCAGGTATGACAAGCTCCCTTGTTATTCTGACCGATTGATTCCGACCCGCTATGACCATTTAAAAAAACCTCATTACGAAAATATATCCAAAAAAAAGAACCTTGTGTTGGATTGCACCACGGTCATGCTCAAAGGCCCAACCAAACCCAATTTCAGTGGGGACAACTTCGGGTTGCTCTTTCAGTCATTTGTTCTTACCACCAACGAATTGCTGCCTTTCCTTTGCTATTCAAGCTGATCAGGAAGGTGGGGAATATTTTTCAAACTAAAAGCCGCCAAAGCACTTGTGAAAATTCTCTCTTTAGATCCCCAAATACATTTCAATCATAAATACAACCATGCATGATAAAGGTTGGAACACACTGAAAATATGGTCAAAAAATTACGTTTAAAATATAAAAAAACATTGTGCCATCTATTCAAAGAAAAGCTATGCGTAAAGCAAAGAATAATTGTTTCAATTATACTAAATACGCGCAACGGCTTGATTTATCAAAGGTGGGCGCCCATCTGATCTTGCTCAGTATGCAATAAGACAACCTTGGCTCGTACCGTGACCTTAATAAGGTGGGCGCCCATCTGATTACATCTAATGAATCTGGACGATGTCATCTACCTAAGTACCGTGACCTTAATAAGGTGGGCGCCCATCTGATTGCTGTAAAAAAAGCATTGCTTCATAATGTTTGGTACCGTGACCTTAATAAGGTGGGCGCCCATCTGATTTATTCCGCTGGAGTAAAGGCAGATTTTCTCTTGTACCGTGACCTTAATAAGGTGGGCGCCCATCTGATCAAGAGATTATTGTAAATATACAATATTTCGAAGAGTACCGTGACCTTAATAAGGTGGGCGCCCATCTGATTCATGTTCTGCAATAGCAGCTGATACTAACGCGTACCGTGACCTTAATAAGGTGGGCGCCCATCTGATATCAAGGAGGCTACTTTGGACCTTCTTGATGAGTACCGTGACCTTAATAAGGTGGGCGCCCATCTGATCAACACCATTAATTGATGGGATTGCTTCTCTTTGTACCGTGACCTTAATAAGGTGGGCGCCCATCTGATTCCTTTCCGTCTCTTTGAGGATCCGGATATGGCGTACCGTGACCTTAATAAGGTGGGCGCCCATC
>CAYVIE010000117.1:0-9952 GCA_964451355.1 uncultured Desulfobacteraceae bacterium | reverse complement strand
ACCTTCATGCATTCAGCTTTGCAAAGGATAAAAAAAAGGCGCAGGAAGTTTTAGACTCCATATTAGAAAAAGGTAGCTGGATCGGTGAGATAGAAGGGATCAACAAAAATGGTGACCCCTTTACAGTCCAACTATCAGGTAATGTTGTTTCGGATACCGAGTCAAACCCCATATGTCTTATGTGCTCATTTATAGATATAACTGACAAGAAAAAAGCTGAAAGAGAACTCGCAAAAGCCAACGAAATACTAGAGCAGAGGGTGGCGGAAAGGACATCCGAACTTATAAACGCAAATCAACGCCTTGAAAAAGAGATCGATGAGAGAAAGGAAATTGAGGCGTCACTCCGGCAAAAAGAGATTGAACTTTCTGCAAAGTCACAACATTTAAAAGAGACCAATACAGCCCTGAAGATCCTTTTGCGCCAGAGAGAACAAGACAAGCATGACCTTGAAGAGAAGGTACTTGCAAATGTCAAAGAGCTTGTGGCCCCATACCTCGATAAGCTGAAAAGAACCCCATTGGACCATAAACAAAAAACATACATTGATATCCTTGAATCCAACCTTGCAGATATTATATCCCCATTTTTAAAAAAGCTGTCGGCACACTACTCCAATTTTACGCCCATGCAGATTCAAGTTGCAGATCTGGTCAGGACAGGGAAATCAACCAAAGAAATCGCGGAACTCTTAAACATTTCAGACAGAGCGGTCGAGTTTCACAGAAACAATATAAGAGAAAAGCTTGGTATAAAAAATAAAAAGATCAACCTGAGAACTTATCTGCTTTCACTCGGCTGAATAATCCCTTCTTACCCAGTGAAGCCCTTGGCGTAAAATCAAACAGGCAGCTTGACACTTCCCGATTCCTTGCATTAGGTTTCTAAAACCCGCATAACATATCAGCCATTGACTTACCCGGAAACTGGCAAGGATAATGTCTGATCTTGTGATTCAATTTCCATTTGCGGTCTTGACTTGAAAAAGGGCAAAACATATTTGTCCAGTTAATCTCATGACATGACAAATAGTAACATATGAACAGAAAAAAGACTTCGTTTTCTCCCGGCAATCACAGCTGGAGGGATTATCAGCGCAGGCTGAAGCAGCAATCAGAACTCAGGCGAACCCTACAGAGAATACCTTTGTACACCGGTATCGCAATAGGAGCTGCTTTTGTCATATGGACATTATTTTCCGTACTTGAAATATGGGTAATTAATGATTCTATAAGATCGGAAAAAACGATCATCCTGCCCGCCGGCAAAATAAAGAAGTCTGATATAAAGAGTATTATCCCTCCACGATACATTGCAAACAACACAAATCCCATCATTGAACTCGATTTCCGCGGCAAAAAATACATTGTTGAGACAAGTATCGATCCATCCTTGCAAAAGGCGATTATTGAATCGCTGGATACGCGCTATTCCGCAACAATAGGCATAATTGCGCTTTTACCTGAATCAGGCCGGGTGATCGCATGGGTAAGCCACCGAAAGAAGAAAGAGAAAGGCAAAGACCCATGCCTTAGCGCTAATATACCGGCAGCGAGTATTTTCAAGATAATAACCGCAGCGGCGGCCATTGAAACAAAGGGTTTCAATGCCGAAACAACGGTAAGGTTCAACGGTGGGAAATATACCCTCTATAAACCTCAATTAACCGACCGGATCAACCGTTACACAACAAAAACAACATTCAAACGGGCCTTTGCTGAATCAATCAATCCCGTATTCGGAAAGATCGGTCAAAACCTGCTGGGCAAACAGGTTCTTCAAAGGTATGCCTCGATATTCAAATTCAACCGTGATATTATGTTTGAATATGATGTCGATCACAGCCGGTTTTCCATAAATAATAATCCTTACAATTGGGCTGAAATAGCATGCGGCTTCAATAACAATACAACCATATCACCGCTCCACGGCGCACTTATCGCGTCAGTCATAATAAATTCAGGGCAATGGACCGAGCCTTCGATCATCGACAGGATCATAGAGGAAAACCGTGTAATCTACAGAAGAAAAAAAACAGAAAAAAAACAAATCATATCACAAAAAACTGCATCTGAAATATCGAAGCTAATGCAATGCACTGTCAGGTATGGAACAGCACACAAGGCATTTTCCGACAAAAAGAAAAATAAAATACTTTCCCCCCTGTTTATCGGAGGAAAAACCGGATCTATAAACAATAACCCTGAAAAGATTAAATACGACTGGTTTGTCGGATTTGCAGTTGACAGGAATAGCGGCAAAAAACTCGCCGCAGGCATTGTCGTGGCACACAAGGACTATATCGGAAAAAGGGCTGCATCATATTTCCACGACATGGTGGAAGAATATTTCAAAAACTGATCTTTGCATCACTTTTCTAACATAAGACCGCCAAGACTTGATGATCCACATTCCTATATCTCAAGATATAAACATTGATAAAAGTCGCTGGAGTGAAAATCGATGCAACCGTTTATCACAAAGTTTTTTTTCGGCTTTAAACTGTACCTGAGCAGTATTTACCTTTTATTGACAGATGGCTGGAAAAAGTATCCCGGTACTGTGGCGGAGGGGCCGTCTCCTTTGAACCAATTGCTCGCCTTAATGGTCCGTGTTGCGGGCAAACCGGTCTTTTTCGGCAGGAACCCTGCTTGTGTACCTGCGGGAAGCATCATACTGTTTCCCTGCGTCTCCGGCATATCATGCGGCCTTACATGCCTTGTTGCATGCGGAAAGGCTGATACCACCCCCCGATTTGACCTTCAAGCTCTTGAAAGAGAATTTAAAGATATCTCATCTTTTGCGCCCTCTGACTCCATAGACGATTTGCCCGGGTATGCCCCGGCCATGCTTGAGGGGGTATCAGGCTTTGTAGAGCGCGTACAGGTTTTAAGGCGCAACAGCCCTTTTTACGAAATTTATTCGGACATAAAACTGAAACAGAGACTACAATTACTCGGAGACAAAATTGAGAAACAGGCCGGCCTGGAGACGGAAGCATTGTCATCTCTTTCCACAAAAATCGACAGCAATACTTACAACCTGCTTTCAACCAGAATCGAAACACTCAAGGATGCCGCCTGGTGTATCAGAAAAGAACTACTGGAAAATTTCCAAAAGATACAAAGGATTCTTGGAAACCTGGCCCAGCCCGGAAAGAATGAGGTGCTTGCGGCAAAAAAGATAAATACGGTCTTAAACAGTATAGAACGGCTTGAGGTAAGAGGAAGGGATTCCGCAGGAATATCTATATTTTTCTTCCTGGACCAGGATAAATTCACAGCTTTTGAAGAAAAACTCCAGTTAAAGGGGCTAATGGCTGAATTCGGAAAAAGATCCGATTTTCAAATACTTTCCAACAAGGCGATTTCCGTCTCCAAGTGCGGAAGTGAAGCCTCCGGGGTGCAACCACAATACTGCATAGCCATGACCTACAAGGTTGCGGCCGAAATCGGACGCCTCGGGGAGAATACTGATTTTCTTAGATTCCAGATAAGTAACGACCAGATAATGGCCATGCTTCTTTCTTCGGGTTTTGCGACCGTATCTGCCCTTGCCCACACAAGGTGGGCTTCTGTGGGGCAAATAACTGAGGCAAACTGCCATCCTCATGATGCGCCTTTTGAAAAAGATAGAGGCAAAGAATACAATATCATAATTCATGCAGTTTTAAATGGCGACATAGACAACTACGCTGATCTTGCCGATGAAATGAAACGCACAAACATGGAGATCCCCCCCGATATAGATTGTGACGCAAAAGTAATCCCGGCAAGGATCAAGTGGTACCTTATGCAGGGATGTGATTTCGAGACAGCATTTCGCAAATCCGTTTCCGACTTTATGGGATCCCACGCAATCGCGGTTCAGACCAGTCTTTTTCCCGGCACATGCTTTCTTGCATTAAAAGGAAGCGGCCAGGCTCTTTTCATCGGGCTGTCCCCGGAAAGTTACATTCCCACCTCAGAGGTTTACGGATTTGTCGAGGAGACGAACCGATATGTTAAAATGGAGGGCACGTACAAAAACGAGAACGGGGATGTTTTGAATGGCCAGATATTTATCGTATCCGGAGGCGGTTCGTGCTCGGTGGAAGATATAAAAGCGATAAATTATTCCGGCGAACCTATCCCCCTATCAGCCGATGATGTCAAACAGACTCCCTTGACATCGAGGGATATCGACCGGCAGGATTTTGACCATTATTTTCTGAAGGAAATATCGGAATCTCCCGAATCGATCAGAAGGACCGTTGAAAACCGTTTCAAACTTACGAAACACGGGGAAAAACATTTCAGGATAACCCTCGGCCATGAGACCGTTCCCGGTGATGTTCTGGCTGATATCAGAAAAAAAACAATAAAGCGGATTTTCTTTATCGGCCAGGGAACCGCTGGCGTTGCCGCGCTTGTCTGCGCGAATATCATGCGTCATTATTTAAATGACCCGGAGATACGTATAGAATCCGCAAAAGCTTCCGAGCTTTCCGGCTTCATGCTGGGCCCTGGCGCCAAATCATCCATGGCAGACACGCTTGTAATCCCCATTAGCCAGTCCGGAACTACCGCGGACACCAACCGGACAGTGGACATGGTAAAGCAGTTGGGAGCCAGGGTGATAGCTATAGTGAACCGGAGGGACTCCGACCTGACCTTTAAGGCTGACGGTGTTCTCTATACGAGTAGCGGCAGGGATATCGAGATGTCTGTCGCATCCACAAAGGCTTTTTACTCCCAGATCGCTGCCGGCGCCATTCTTGCTCTTTTTTTTGCGCAGGAGACGAATTCCAGGCCCGCGTCTTTCATAGATAAAGAAATTCAGGTGCTTTCATCCATACCAGCCGCCATGGAACAGGTTCTTGAGCAAAAGGAGGCTTTCAGGACATCAGCCTTCCGCCTCGCACCTGCGCGCACTTACTGGGCCGCAGTGGGGAGCGGACCGAACAAGGCTGCTGCAGATGAAATACGTATAAAACTGAGCGAGCTTTGCTATAAGACCATCTCATCTGACCACATAGAAGACAAAAAACATATCGACCTTTCTTCAGAACCATTGATCATAGTCTGTGCATCTGGTACCCGGCCGAGTGTCATGGGAGACATAATCAAAGATACCGCGATTTTCAAATCACACAAGGCTTTGCCGGTAGTCATGGCTGACGAAGGAGACAACAGGCTGCTCGCCTACTGCGAGGATCTTTTTCACTTGCCACCATTACCCGAACATTTCGCACCGATTACAAACACTCTGGCCGGCCACCTGTGGGGATATTACGCTGCCCTTGCCATACACGAAGGATCCGAATTCCTGGACAATTTCAGGCGTGAATTGATGGAAATGATCGGAAAACTCACTTCTGACGGATATGAAATCAATGAGATCATTCTGGACAGGGGTTTCCAGGAAAAGATCTACCGCTTCTATACCCGATTCAGAAGGCGGCTTGCCGAGAACCGCCTTCCTGATGTTCTCGGAACCAAGACAAGCGCTGATCTGATTCTTTTGCTTAAATATCTGTCAGGCAGGCTCCCGGTCGCTGACTTTGAAATCGACTTCGGCAAAAAAGGCACCGCCAAAAACATGGTAGACACTTTTTTCTCAGTTATTGGGGACGCAATCAACAGAATGGCAAGACCAATAGACGCCATAAAGCATCAGGCTAAAACCGTTACGGTCGGGACGAGTCGGATCGAGGAAAAGGCTGAAGGAATTATATTTAACGCCTTGTCGGAGTTCGGTTTCAACCAGGACAACCTGACGATACAAAACATGATGGTAATCAGGAACATTCAGCGCATCGTGGGCGGTATCAAGGGTGCAACCCTTTACGGAATAGAGGGATTAAACTTTCTTGGTGAACCTACTGAAAACTCCACCATACGGGTTTTACAAAAAACAGGCACATCTGCATCTATTCCATCCAGAGCTGAAAAAGAAACTGTTCTTAAAGGCACAAAAAAGATCATTGTACAGCGGGGAAACGTCTATATTGGAAAGGGCAGGAAGGATAACAGGAGCATACTTGTGATCCCTCTTATCTCAAGCGACCCGGATACACCACATCTATGCGAACATTTACTTCTGTTGGAAATCACATTTGCCGCTGATATCGCACTCAATGACAAGATCAGAGCCCTTGGCGGAAAATATGACCACATAAAAAACATCGTGGTTGAAAGCAATGTTGAATGGAATGATAAACTGCTGGAATTGATTCCAGTACCAGATCTTTTCGGGTTCTCGGCTGAAAAGATAGCTGAACGGATCATAGAGCGTTCTGAGCTGACAGACAGGCGCTGATTACCAGCAATATATACACGGTGGGGGTTGCCGGGTTTCTTCAGGGCTGAAAAAATCATGACATAAGAATTCAATAATACCTATTGAAAACGGATCGTACTCGGAGGGCCACATGGAACGAAAAACCATGAAGGCGATGATACTCAAGGCAACAGGGCCTATAGAATGTCATAACCATGAATCCGTTCCAGAACACAAGCGATCAGCCATAGACAAGGCTGGCGGCCACCCCGGCCATATGGATGGAAATCATACAGGCCCCCTTGTCGCCACAGAGCTTCCCGTTCCCCGACCCAGCAGGGATGAAATCCTGATAAAAGTCACTGCCTGCGGCGTCTGCCACACGGAACTCGATATCATAGAGGGCAGAACACCCCCTGGAATACTTCCGTTGATCCCGGGGCACCAGGTGATCGGGCATGTTGTTGAAAAGGGATCTGAAGTAAAAAAATTCAGGATAAACGATCGTGTGGGTGTTGCCTGGATATTCTCTTCCTGCCTGGAATGTGACGCCTGCAGATCAGGTAAGGAAAACCTCTGTGAAAGGTTCATTGCCACGGGAAGAGACGCAAACGGTGGTTATGCCGAATACATGGTTGCAAAAGAAAATTTTGCTGTGAAGATTCCTGACAACATCGAAGATATTCATGCGGCTCCACTTCTATGCGCTGGTGCTGTCGGCTACAGGTCGCTCAGGCTGGCGGGAATCAAAAACGGAAGCAAGCTCGGATTTACCGGATTCGGTGCATCTGCCCATCTTGTGCTCCAAGCGGTAAAATACATATACCCTGACAGTGAATTGTTCGTCTTTGCAAGAAATCCGCATCAAAGAGCTTTTGCGCTTCAGCTTAAGGCGAGCTGGGCAGGAGATACAACCGACAGGGCGCCTGTGCTCCTGGACGCCGTGATAGATACAACGCCTGCATGGAAGCCTGTAATATACGCGCTTGAAAACCTGAAACCCGCCGGAAGACTCGTAATAAACGCGATAAGGAAGGAAAACACCGACAAGGAGATCCTGGGCGAACTCGATTATGCAAGGCACCTCTGGATGGAGAAAACAATCATAAGTGTAGCTAATGTGTGCCGCAACGATGTTTCTGAATTCCTCGATATCGCCGTATCAGCAGGGATAAAACCAGAAACCCAGACCTACTCCCTTTTGGAAGCAAACCGCGCTCTTTATGAACTGAAAAGCGGGAAAATCAAGGGAGCAAAGGTTCTTGTTATCTGACAAGAATATTTCTACATGGTTCCATCCCCCCGGCCGGGGCCAAACCGCCCTCGGCCGGATGATGGACTTTTTGCGAGTCCATCATCTTATAAGATATATAGAGAAAGGAGCTTAATATGTCTTCTAATTCATTCAATATCATTCCAATGGAATTCAAAAGCAAAGGGATCGTGTGCCGGGGTGATCTGTACCTGCCAGACCATGACACAACATCACCGGTGGTGATAATGGCACACGGTTTCGGAGCAGAACAATCAATGGGACTTGGCGAATATGCAAAACGTTTTGTCCAAAGACAACTAGCTGTATTCACATTCGATTACAGGGGGTTCGGCCGAAGTGACGGGACACCAAGAAATCTTGTGGATCCTTTTTCCCATGTTGAGGACTGGAAGGCTGCCATATCTTTTGTAAGGGGGCTTTCTTACATAAATCCTGACAAGATGGCGCTTTGGGGAACTTCCTTTTCCGGGGGGCACGTGCTGGTATGCGCAGCCGCTGATCCATCCATAAAGGCTGTGGTATCTCAGGTTCCTTTTGTCGATCCCATCTCGAGTATGCGGAAGCTCGGGTTCAAGTACCAGTTAAAGGCGTTTCCGCATCTCCTGTCAGAGTTTACAAGGACGCTCATGTTCCGGTCCCCTCATTACATCAAAATAATCGGAAAGACTGATGAATTTGCGGTCATGAATACAGAAGACGCCTACGAAGGCTTCTCTTCCCTCCTTCCTGACGACACAAGCTGGGAAAACAGGTGCCCCGCAAGAATCCTCTGGCTTCTGCCTTTATACAGGCCCATGGCCCATGCAAAGAAAATAAAATGTCCGGTTCTGGTCATCGGAGCTGAATATGATTCACTTATAGATATTTCAGCAGTGAAAAAAACAGCAAAAAGAATCCCGAAAGGAGAGATAGTTGTGTACCCAATCAAGCATTTTGAAATCTATTCAGGAGATTGGCTCGAAAAAGCCGCCGGACTTCAAATGAAATTCCTCGAAAAACATCTGTTACAATAAAAAAACTATGGGACAAAAAAACAGGATCCGACTTAAACCCGGATATCCCCGGCCTGTATAGATATTATCGGGCGAAGAACCCGAAGGGAAACTTTCTCCAATTTATTGACTTACCGTTTCCGCATGGAAGAATAAACCGGCAAGGCACAAGCTATATGCTATCTCAACAGCAAAACCGGCGAGGTGCCTGCTTTGAGCAGTCTGTTAACCCTGGATCTTGGTAAAAATTTTCCAAGAACAGATTTTTTCCCCATCCATATGGCGAGCATGCCTTCCTCGGCCTTTTTTGAGATATACTCTTCCAAGGATTCGGTATCGATCACCTGGATGATGGGCGTGATGTTCAGGGAATCATAATATCTTTGTATGGATCCCATCTGATGCTCCACGCCTGAATCAAGCCCCTTGGTCTCAACGATACCGGCAATCACGAGTCTTGCATTATGTATCGTCACGAACTGGTTTATTAATTCAACAGATGCCTGGGTAACCTCTTTCTGATCGAGACAGCATACTATCTGCTCGACCCTTGTTTCACCTTTCGTGACCAGCACCGAACAATCAGCATCATTTGCCACCTTCATGGGCACTCCGGCGCGACCGACCCATGTACAGCCTGCATCAGGATCACAACCTGTAACAATCAGATCAGATTGGAATTCCTCGGCTTCCTTGAGTATCTCCCGGGCCGGATTTCCAAAACGAAGTTTCAAATTCAAAGACTTTCTTTTACTCCTGGCCGCGAGTATCTCCTGGTATGTATGGTTATCAAGCCTTATCCAGCGATAACTATATTCCAATTCAAGATAAGGGCAGTATTCTTTTGGGAACCGAGATAGAAAAAGTTCCCTGTATCCCCCAAGTACCGAAAATATTTCATTAATATATTTCTCATCCCTTGACTGTGTTGCATCACTGACACCCAGGATGGTCACATCCGCAAAGGTATTGGCAGCGAGTTCTGCGGCCTGCTTTACCGTATGCCTGCTATATGCCTGACGATCAACGGCCACGAGTATCTTCATCTGTCCTCCTTCTTGTTATGCAGATAACCAGCAGATATAAGCATATGTGCTTAAATATTTATAACTAAATTACACGGTACGAAATAATCTGCCTTCCCCGAAACAAGCTTTTTACATAATGAGATTTTTTATGAAAATTTATGATGCCCTGCTTATCATTCATGCAGGTTTATCGTCCAACCAGGTTTAACCTTTGCGAATCTGTCTTTCTTCCATGCGTGTTTCACTTCACCGACGTCGGTGAAGTGAAACAGGTTCCGATTTTTCAATTATATTTTGATCATGCCTTGCTTTATGCAGCCTCGCAACGTGCATCCGGGTTAAATATTATCGTTATTGGCAGCATGAGTGGCCGAAGCGGGCGGGGATAAACCCC
>CAYVIE010000116.1:0-9985 GCA_964451355.1 uncultured Desulfobacteraceae bacterium | reverse complement strand
GCAGCCCTTTTCTGTCACCGCGTAACACTTTTTTGTTTTATTGCCTTTGCCCGGACGCCTGAATCTCGATTATGACTATCCAGTTTCAAGCGGTTTTATTTCACCAATTACAACAATTATCGCTTTAGCTGCAATCGCCGCCTCCCTCATTCTGTCGGTGAAAATCCGAAAAAAAGAAAAGATAG
Organism: uncultured Desulfobacteraceae bacterium; assembly: GCA_964451355.1. Classification (GTDB taxonomy): domain Bacteria; phylum Desulfobacterota; class Desulfobacteria; order Desulfobacterales; family Desulfosalsimonadaceae; genus CAYVIE01. The sequence goes on along the minus strand of CAYVIE010000116.1, from coordinate 9,800 downwards.
CTTCTTTTGCCATATTATTTTACTTTGCTGGACATATTGTTGAATCAAGCCTGCCTGGAATCGAATTATGCTTTGAGCACAGGGTGTATCTTCCATCGGCGTTTTTGTTTCTTGCGTTCGCTTTCTTGCTGTGGCGATGTTTCCCTGACGTTCGCATATATGTAATTATAGTTTCCGGTATAGCGCTCTTGCTTGGTGTAGCAACGTTTCAAAGAAACGAGATCCTGGCCAGTCCTGTATCTCTTTGGCTCGACTCTGCAGCCAAGTCTCCTGGAAAATGTCGCCCCAATTTTAATGCGGGTTATCTCTTGTGCCGTGCTAACGAATTTCGCCGGGCCGTGGGATATCTGGAAAGGGCGGTTATGATCCAGCCAGGATTTGCAAGAGGATACATGCAGCTCGGGACCTGCTATGGCAGGCTGCATCGCTGGAAAGACGCTGAAAGATTGCTTCTTGCCGCAATATCACTTGATCCTGATTATTCAGCCGCATGGAATAACCTGGGGAATGTCTATTCTGCGGTTGGCGGGATTGATGATGCCAAAAAAGCCTATAAAAAGGCTGTCGATGTTTCAGGGAATAATCCTGAATTCCTGGCGAATTATGGAAGATGTCTTCTTGACGCTGGTGATTTCAAAGGTGCGGCCAGGTATCTTGGTCTGGCGGTTCAGTTGAGTCCGGACGATGTTCGTATTTTATGCGATCTGGGTCATGCCCTGTACCGTAACGGGGAGCTTGAAAAGGCTGCGGGGATCCTGGAAAAGGCATTGGACCTGGCTCCTGAAGATCCCGGAGCATGCGCGGGAATGGGAGATATTCTTGCGGCCAGCAGGAGGTATGAAGATGCCTTGCAATTTTATAACAGGGCCATTGCCGTACGGCCCAATGATCCTGTGACTTATTATAATATGGCTGTTATTCTGGTAAAGACAGGTGATCTGGATTCCGCATGCAAATATTTTAAAAGAGCTGACATGCTGGATAAAAGTATTGCTATCCCCCGCCAATACAGGATGTTATGTAATATTGTTCCGGGAAAGAAGGATCAATGAACGCACTCAGCCCTGATTCCGCATATTTCAATAATCGAGTAAGGGTGGTTTCCAAATATCCAGGAAAATTTACGAGCAGGCACCAGGTTTCCCGGTTTAGTTATATCAGACCAGCAATGCGACACAGTGGTATGGTACTGCTTGAAATTAAACAAATTTTTTTATAGGATTTCCGGCTATTCTGCCTGCACGGCGCCATGATATTATTAAAATATGCCTTATATACAAAAGGGGGTATAACCGATGGAAGGATCAAACAGGCCGCAATGGCGTTCTGGTCTTGGGTTCCTTTTCGCAGCCATTGGATCGGCTGTGGGACTGGGTAATATCTGGCGTTTTCCCTACATGGCTTATAAGAACGGTGGCGGAGCTTTTCTCATTCCTTATGTAGCAGCCCTGATCACAGCCGGTATACCCATCTTGATGCTGGAATTCGCCCTCGGGCATCAAAAGACCGCATCCGCTCCCAAGGCTTTCCGTATGGTGGAACAAAGATGGGAATGGCTTGGGTGGTGGTCGGTTACCTTTGTGATGTTTGGAATTGTAATGTATTATATTGTTATTATTGGCTGGTGCGCAAATTACATCGTCTTTTCCTTTACACAGGCATGGGGAGCTGATCCAAACAATTTCTTTTTCCGTGGTTTTCTTCACGAGTCCTCCGGGGTATGGGATATCGGAGGTATAAATTTCCAGATTGCAGGGGCCGTAACCCTGATCTGGCTGGTTAACTGGTGGATAATATACAGAGGGGTCGAGGCTGGCATAGAAAAGGCGGTAAGATTCATGATGCCGGTTCTCTTTTTCCTGACGATTGTTATAGTGATCTGGTCCCTTACCCTGGACGGAGCTTCCCTTGGAGTTAAAAAATACATCACACCTGATTTTTCTCGAATAAAGGACTTGAATGTCTGGATTTCCGCATACGGCCAGATATTTTTTTCCCTTTCCCTTGGATTCGGGATAATGATTGCTTATGCTTCCTATTTGCCGGCCAATGCAAATATTTTTAAAAACAGCCTTATCGTGGCTTTTACTAACAGCGGCTATGAAGTCTTTGCCGGTTTCGGTGTTTTTGCCATCCTTGGATATATGGCTCAAACCCAGAACGTACCTGTTGAGTCCGTGGTGAAAAGCGGTATAGGGCTTGCCTTTGTAACGTATCCCCAGGCCATGAGTCTTTTGCCGTTTGGTAAGATTTTCGGGATTTTGTTTTTCTTTCTTCTGGTTCTTGCAGGTATATCGTCATCCATCTCAATTATTGAAGCCTTTACTTCGGCAGTTCTCGATAAGTTTGATATATCGAGGAAAAAGGTTATTACGGTAATATCAGTGGTAGGATTTTGCGGATCAATATTGTTTACCACCAATGCCGGTCTGTACTGGCTCGATATCGTGGATCATTTTCTGAACCAATACGGTCTTATCACGGTAGGTATACTTGAAGCATTCATAATCGGATGGCTTTACAGGACAGAGAGCCTGAAGTCACATATTGTATCCAGGCTTGGGCTGACAGGGAGGAAACACGCGCTGTTTAATTATATTATCCTGCAGCTATGGAAGTATTGTATCAAGTTTGTAACACCTGTGGCATTGGGCATAGCACTGATAACTAGTGCTGCCGGTGAATTCAAGTCGCCCTACGGAGGCTATCCTGTTTCTGCAGTACTTATCCTTGGCGTGGGCTGGCTGCTTGTAACCCATATTTTCGCATTTGGCCTTTCGGGCTTACCGTGGAAGAATGAACCAGAAGCGCCAGAGAGGCAGGTAACTTCGAAGGAAATAAAAAAGAATGTCGTACGAAGAAGGAAAAAGAAAAAGCAGCATGCCACAGTGTCTTGATTTTAAACCCGCGCGCTTTTTTTAAGCCTGGGCTTGTCAGGCCGGGATAAAGGCTAATGGAACAATTTATTTGCCCAGGCGTCAGGGCAGTTGAATTTCCTGTTATTATGCCCGGTATAATTTTGCTGTCACCTGTTTTATTTTTATTATCAGATATCAAAAACTGATATTTCCAGGAGGTTGGATGAAGATCATAGTATGCGGGAAAGGCGGCAGTGGGAAAAGCACGTTATCGGTCCTTCTTGGCAAGGCTTTTTCCAGTAAAGGTTACAGGCCAATCCTGGTCGATGCTGATGAATCGAACATGGGGTTTGCTGCGATAGCCGGAGTCAGGCCTCCTGTGAGTCTGCTGGCATACCTTGGCGGTAAAAAGGGTTTCAAGCAAAAGCTCAACGCACCATCAGGTCTGGAGGCGGTTTCAGCTGATCTTTTCGAGACAAAAAGGCCTGCTTCAAAAATACCCGGTAAATGCGTGGCTGAATCAGGAAAAATCCGCCTTATGACTGTTGGAAAGATAGAGGAATTCGGCGAGGGATGCGCCTGCCCAATAGGGATTTTGGCAAAGCGTTTCATATCAGGATTGCTCCTCGAAAAGGACGAGGTGTTGATAGTAGACACAGAGGCCGGTGTTGAACACTTTGGCCGTGGTATCGGCCAGACAGGCGACCTGTGGCTGATGGTGATAGACCCCACGGCAGAATCATTCAGACTGGCAAAACGGGTACAGACTATGGCTCGATCTGCGGGAAAACCGTTGAGATTTGTATTGAATAAAGTGGAATCTGAAATCAGAAAAGCCATGCTTGACCGGTTGCCAAGCGAATTGGTCCTGGCCGAGTTTCCAAAAGACGATTCGATATTTCTGGCAAGCCTTGAGGGTCGAGGTATAGATATTGTTCCCAAAGAGGCAAATATTCTGGTTGACAAACTCGTTGAGGGAATGTCCCTTGCCGGCAACCCAGGAGGTATCATTGTAAAATAAATTTGATGGGCTTGTAAAAAACCGAAATTCTGAATGAAATAAAAAACCCCTGGCCTCTGGTTTCCCGTTGGCCAGGGGTATGGGGGGAGGGAGGAAACAAAAGATCAGCGTAATGTTACCGTGATCCTGTCTGCCTCCATGACGCACGTGTCATCGTTGTATGCTCCTGACGCAGTGAGATGAGCTACGGTGTCTCCACCATCGATCCTTGCTGCAAGAGCATCTGCGAAATCACTGAATTCGTCATAAAAATCAATATCAAACCATTCTTTTATCACGTAGAAGCCTCTCTGATCTTCATCCGGTGCCAGTGCGGGCGAATCACAATCCTTCAGGTCGGTGATGACAAAACCACGGCCTACGTGGTGGAATATACCAGCGCCATCCAGATCCAAGGTTATCTTATCTCCGGTTATGTCAGTGAAGGCTTCATCTGTAGCAGGGTTCCAGTTCACTACCATACGCGCCCTTACATTTTTTGTGGCGATTATAGTTTTTGCGGTGAATGCCGGGTCAGTTGTATCCTGGTTCGTGAAAAATCCCCTGATTTTCAAGGGATCACCTGCATTTATATCTGAAAGGTCAAGCTCGCCTGTGTCCACCCCGAGGTTTGCCGGGTCTATCCCTTCCTCAAAGGTGAATGTATCGGATCCCCAATGGTCTATAGATTGGAGGTCAATGTATACCTTGCCGGCGTTTACCGCAACCGCGTCACCGCGTATGGTGGTAAGATTCAACAGGACGTAGCTTGCATCCATTCTGCCTGCGACATCTTCATCATCGTCGTCCGAGATCGATTCAAGATCACCGAAAATAGTGACCTTCTGCCCAACAGATATGTCATCAGGCCCGAAAACATCGTTTGAAAATTCTTTCCTTACAATTGCATCTTCTGTAAGTGTCACTTCAAATTCCTGGGCAATCGCAATCCTGATATCATCCCTGTCTGCAGCGAAGCCTTTTACAATGAATGTTCCGTCGTCGTCGTTTATTTTTGTAACACTTCCACGAAGCAGATCCATGTCGCCGCCCGGGATACTTGAACCTGCCCTGACCTCGTCAGCATGAAATTTCGCCGGGAATTCAGTAAGGTCAAGTTCACCCAGCGCAATAACTCCTGTATACTGATCGAGTTTATCCAGGGCCTCAAGACCAGCATCGCCTTCATAGCGGGTGCCGTCAATGTCATATATTGTGTCTTCATCAACTGTTACTGTGATTTCACCGAATTTCAAGTCAGGTTCGCGGTTTATTTTTTTCCAAAACGGCCGCAGATAAAGGGTAAACTCATTTTGTTCGAGATTCACTTCATTGAGGGGACCGCGTATACGGTGGAGTTTTGGATCCTCTGGGTTTATCTCTGCAGTGAGGTTGGGAAGAACCGTGACAGTTGGGATTCCGTTTTCATCAAAGGTGACTTGGTTCGATGTCGCCAGATCAAAATCGAGTGTGAGATGGGCTGGAATGCCCGGGGCTATGACCAGACGGTCAGTATCCGGGAATTGTAGCGTCACGTTTAATGTTGTGATCTGATTGCCATTTTCATCAACTATGTTTTCTGGTAAGACCTGAACCGGATCACCGTTTTCATCCTCGACCATGATAACCGCGTTTGCAAAGTCAAGCGCCATGGTTATTTCCGTGTAAATCCCTGAAGGGACCGTCTTTGCGGTAAGAAGTTCGGTCATCTCGGTGTACTCGGTAAAATCAAGGGTTGTTTCTTCCGGCAGGGTTTGAACCACAGCATTGTTTTCTTTGGTCAAAGTCAATGAGGTGATATCGACCTGGTAGGAGAGGAAGTCACCAGGAGCATCTGTTAATCCTATGTAGAGGTCGCCGGAATCGGATTCAGCAGAGCCTCCACCGTTACATCCGGCAAGTGCGAAAGAAAAGACGAGGAAAAAAGCTCCTAGAATAAAGAGCCAATGCCTTTGTTTAAATACTGAATCTCTTTTCATTTGATCCCTCCTTTTTTGTGGTTCATGGAAAGGTTAATCCGGGTGATGCCAAAAAATAATCACTCGGTGGTTACATAAAAATTCATCGCCTGTATAAAGATTCTGTTAAAGATACGAAAAAAAATTTGCCTGTTTTTACTTTTTTACTCTTGTTAAACCCACATACCGGGAAAAGGTTTCATCACCACTAAAATATTTTTGGCGCAAACAAATATTTGTAACTGAATAGTTCAATTAATTTGGAAATAAATATCGACGGCCTTGAAAAAAGCTATGTATGCGCCCGCGTTGCGGGCCGGTATGGGGATAGGGGCTGAAAACATGTTGAGCCAGTTTCCGGCGAAGCGCAACGCAGCAGACTGATTTCTACGGAGCCGTCATAATAAATAATTGTAATTCTAATATATATTATTTATCTTTTCAGATATTGATTTTCTGAATCTCTGTTTTTAAATCATTTTATAAACAATGTTTATCAATATGAAATTAATTTTTATTTTCCTTTAAGGCAAGGAGAAAAGTTCATGCACATGACAATCGTTTGCTTGTAACTCATCTGAGGTCTATCTATCCGGGCTTTGGTATTGTTGCGCTATTTGTTATATCTTGTGAAAAAACGCATCTGGTTTGGCAGGGGTATTAAATGTCTGGAAAATATATTGATCAGCAGGCTTCATGCAGTTTCTGGCCATTTTTTGTAATCTTGTTGTTTTTCCCTCTGATATTTGTTCTTTGCGCAAACCGCATAGCTGATGCTGTGACATTGACTAGTTCCAGGGTATTATCCCTGGGGTACTACTCTGAGAACAACACCTTTGATCCTTATGCCAGGAGGTTTTCCGGAGAGCAGGCAGTGGCGCTTGCCGAATTGTTTGCTGATTGCTCTTGGGAACCTTACAGGAACTTGCAGGTATACGCTGCGGGAGTGCTCCAGGGGCAGTCATATTTCAGGCCGGAGAATGATACAGACTTTGATCTTATCCTTTTGAACCTGTATGCAGGGTACTACGGGGAGAGTCTGCGGGTAAGCGCCGGAAAGCAGCCCTTTTCTTTAGGCCGTGGTCTTTTGTATACCGATGATACAGAGGGCCTGAAATTCAGATTTGCAAAAGGGCGTTTTTTTTTCGAAGCATGCGCTGCTTCAGGTCCTGCCTCCGGCGTCATGTCGGATTTTGCTGTTGGGATTATTCCAGGCTTCCTTTCAGAGCTGAAATTTTTTTGCAGCCGTATTCCTGACAAGAGGGGGAAAACTGCGGACATATACAACAGGTACCTGCCATTGCAGATAGACAGCGGAGGGGATATTAATACTGCCGGTATTTCATGGGATTTTTTTGCAGGAGGATTTTATATTTCCGGGGTTGCCATGCGGCAGTTCGGTGATGTCGATTTTTTTATAGGTCCGTTGTCCAGGAGGATGAGCCTTTCAGGCGAACTTATTGATTTATCCTGCCGGTATGTTATAGATTCCCGATTCTCCGTAGAAGGATTCTTTTATTATTCAAGTGGTGATTTGCATCCCTTCACAGGTGATCTTTCTGTTTTTGTCTCTCCTTATCCTGAAAACCCGCATGCTGAGATATTTTTTTCCGGGGCCATTGATGGCCGGGACATTGATGGCGGGTTCGCCCTGGCTGGTTCGACCTGGGCCGGGGTTTATGCCCCCGGCCTTCTTTTTTCCTGGTCAAACGAGCCAACATCTACCGATATAGATATAGGTGTTTCTTTCTTCTTTCCTGAAAGCCCGGGCCCGATAGATTCGGATTTTTATGGATGGGAAACCGACGCCTCTATTTCATGGAAGCCTGATTCCTTTTTAGAGATTTTTCTTTCAGGCGCTCTCTTTTTCCATGGAGATTATGCAAAAGAGTATCTCGGTTCAAGACCGGATCCCATTTTTTCCTTTTATGCGGGGGCAAGCCTCTTTTTTTGAAATTTTGAAACCTTTTTTTGATTCCAGGGTTTGATCAAGTAGATGGATGATTGGGGCGCAAAAAAGATGCTCTTGTTTCAAAGAGGCGATCCTGATGCCTTTCAGGAGCTATTTGAACGTTATAAAAAACCGGTGATAAATTTTTGTTACCGGTTCTGCCGCGATTGGTTTGTGGCAGAGGAACTCGCCCAGGAAGTTTTCATAAGGGTGTATCGGGCAGCTTCCGGGTATAAAAAAAAGGCCAGGTTTGTTACATGGCTTTACAGAATAGCGACAAACGTCTGTTTGAATGCATCGCGGAAAAAAGGGCTTGATTTTGTTTCCATTGACGAACCCGTGGATTGTGGCTCGGGAGAGATAAACAGGGAAGTGGTGGATACCGGTCCTGGCCTTGATGAGAAAGCAGGTTTGAGAGCTGAGATCAGACTTGTGGAGCAGGGAATGATGAAACTTCCTGCAAAACAAAGGCTTGCATTGCTTTTAAGGATAGTCGAGGGATTCTCATACGAGGAGATAGCGATTCAGCTGGGTTGCCCGAAGAATACAGCAAAGACCCTTGTGAGGCGCGGCAGACTGGCGCTTGCCAAATATCTTGCACAAACAGAGGATGGGGGAGATGGTTGAATTCAGTGGAAATTCGTTTGTATCACAATATCCAAGGGGGATAGATGTTCAGGCGTAAACCAGGTTGCAGGAAATCGGAGCTTATATCCGCATATATAGACGGGGAACTCTCTGAAAAAAAAGCCCGGCGGCTTGAGCTTCATATTAGCTCGTGTCCTGAATGCCGGCGGCTTGAATCGAATCTCAGGCGGATAGACACCCTCATCCTTTCCCAGGATGGGATTGAGCCTTCTCCTGGCTTTGATACCCGGTTCTGGCAAAAAGTCAGGAGTGATAGCAGCCTCATGAATCCGCCTGAAAAACGGAAAAAGTGGTTTGAAATTCTCTGGCGGCCTGCCCCCCTGGTCCTTGCAGCAGCAGGACTCGCACTTGCTCTCATGGTATATTTGCCTGCTACTCACAGGGAATCACAGACACTTCCCCCTGCGTCCGTTGCTCTGGTCGAGAATCTGGAATTATATGAAAATTATGATATGATCGAAATTCTTGATCTTCTCGAGGCTATGCCTTACCTGGAAGCAGCAAAGGGGACAGGATCATGACAAGAGGTTTATTGTTTTGTTTTTGTTTTGGAATCTGCGTGCTTCTATCCGTTCCATTTACATGGGCTATGGGTAATAGTCCGGAAAAAAAGCCTGAGAAAAAACAGGTCGCGGCCGAGAAAATAGACGAGCTTACTCCTGATGAGTTTGCCCAGCTTCTTGAGATGATGTCGCTTTTACAAAACATGGAGATGATGGAAGATTATGAAATCATTGATGGAGGTGAAGATGATAAAGCTTCCCCCGATAAATAAGTTACTCTATATTGCCGTGAGCCTCTTTTTTTGCATCACGATCCTCGGTGCATATGCGTGGGCCGATGTTTCCGACAGTAGCGCTGAAGACTTGTGGCATTCACTTTCGCCAGAGCAGCAGCAGAGGCTGATGGATGCCTATAAGGCTTGGCAGAAACTTTCACCGGAAGAAAAAAATTTTTTACTGAATCGTTACAGGAGATTCAAAGCTCTTCCCAAGGCAAAACGGCAACAAATCAAGAGGAATTTTTTAAGGTTCCAGAAACTGCCGCCATCCATGCAAAAAAAGCTTATCGAACGCTACCGGCGCTGGCAGAGCCTTCCGCCCAAGAGAAAGGCCATGATAAGAAAGCATTATTTAGAGTTCAGGGCGCTTTCGCCCGAGGAAAGGCGTCGAATGATACGGCGTTACCGTGAGTGGCAAAAGCTTCCTCCGGAGGTTAAGCGCAGGATCAAAAGAATGATGACGGCTCCGTAATGAGGTTTGTCTGCTGTGTGTTGCGTTTTACCGTTGAACCTTTCGACGTACTTCTGGACCATCTCGCGCCCCTTTCCGGCTAGGTTCGCCTTGCATACTGAGATTTACCGTGGAAACCTCTCATGAGCCGGG
>CAYVIE010000115.1:0-10137 GCA_964451355.1 uncultured Desulfobacteraceae bacterium | reverse complement strand
TGTTTTCATGATATACCCTGAGACCGGCGACCATGGAAGGCCGAAAGGATTCGCCCTCGATATCTTTTCGGGAAAGGTTGCATGGACCCCGCATCAGGGGGCCTTTGCCTGGGTTTGACCTTGAAAACCAGAATATGCAACCCCTTTCAGCTCCGAAAAACCTGTTGGTGGCTCTTACCGTTCGTGCAAGAAGTGTTTCAAAGTCAGTGCTTGGCGCCAGTGTGAATATGACCTCGCCAAAGGTCTTTAGCAGTTCCTCTCCGGCCGAGTGCAGATGAAAAGACGAAGCGCTCTTTTCTGCCACCAGGCGTTTAAGGTCTTGGGGAAAGAAGATTTCAAAATGCTGGCCAAAGGATTCCATGGCCTTTATAGCAGCCTGCCTGGCATTGTTTTCGTCGCCAAGCAACAGATGAATCCTGGCTGTTTCAACATAAGTCTTTCCGAGCTGTATCGGGTCCCCGGAAAGGACAAGAAACGACTCACTCCTGGAAAGCATGCTGCATGCCCTGTCCAGGTCCTTTCCCTGCTCAGCAAGCTCGGAGGCCTTGAGTCTCATGGCCACGCCCTTCAGGTGAATATTGGGCTCCTTCATTATCCGGGCATATTCCCGTTCGAAATTCAGGGGGAAGTCGTTCATTATGCCTTGGCGGTGAAGCGCATACAGGGTTTCCAGGACGATGGGGGATGCGTACTGGTGGATGATGCCCGACTTCTCCCCCTGGTCTGTGGCCTGCTGAAACCAGTAGGTGGCTTCCCTGAGTCTTCCTTCGGTGAAGTGATGGAAAGCAAGTCCTCCCCTTGCGAAATAGCTTGCAAGGGCATTGCCGCTTGCTTGGGCCTCCATGAGAGCGCCCGAAAGATGGAATTGGGCCTCCCTGTTTTTCCGTATCGAAAGAAGAATGATCCCCAAGACGGCTCTCAGGGTGGTGGCAAGCTCCTTGTCCCCGCTGTTTACGGCAAGCCTGCGGTAGTAGTCGAGGGAGCCTATGGCCCTGTTGAATTGCCCGAGAAATGCATAGCAATAGCTCAGCCACAGGGGGCCGGAGGGGTTTGTCACCCTGGAGCCTTTTTCCGCGCCGAAACTTTTTGCAGCTTTTTCAAAGTATTCTATGGCCTCTTTGAAGCGTCCCTGCACAAAGAAAAAGAGCCCGATGAACTCGGCGGCCCTGGTGAGTATGTCATCGTCGCCGATGGCTTCAACCTCCTTTTTGCCCGCCACGAAAAACGGCATGGCTGCCTGACGCTGCTCACCGAAATATAAAAGACGCGCCAGATGCAGGTTGATAAGGGCGGTTGATCTGCGGTCGCCTGTCCTGGATGCGGCCTTGCGGGCTTCCTGGAGGAGATCCACGAGTTCGGAGAAACCCTTTCCAAGCACAAAACTCACGTTTGCAAGCTCAAGGGCAGCCCAGGCGAAAAGAGAATCCCGTTTTTCCGAGCAACGGGCCTTCCTGCAATCACGCGCGAGCTTGTTCAAGTGTATCCAGGCGGTGTTGCGGTCATCATTGTAGACAGCCTGCTGGGCAGCCTGCTGTTCCAGGACCAGGACCTCCTGCTGGAAGTCTCCTTCGTAAATGCTTTCCACGGGGCCTCCGGTGCGGTTTTGTATGGATTTACGCGACCGTCATTTTATTAGAACTTGGTAAAGGATCACATGGGAAAGATTCAAAGTCAAGCCTTATGTCGGTATACAGACATAAGTATGTTCGCATACCGACACAAGAAAGCACGGAGGCATTGCCGCTTTTTGGAATTTAGTATAATTTCAAGATATTATCAGGCAACGGTTGTTGTGGCATAAAACTTGCTTTTTATTTGAGAGACACTTTTCAGGCAGATGCAACCCCATGGGGGTGGAGGCGATTTTATTGTGAAGGCTCCGTTCTTTAGATGTTTTTTTAGTGCGGACCTGGGCTTTACACAAATCCCAAACAGGCAAAGGAGGGCAAAATGGGCGAAGTATTCAAGGATACAGACCATATGTATGCGTTTCTCGAAGACTTGTGGAAGTTCATTGTTTTTGAATCCGGCTTGAACAAGAACCTCGAAGCCTACGATATCAGCATCAAGTACATCATCAAGGATCCCGACGGATATCTCTACATTGACAAGGATAACGTCATTACCGGAAAGGAGGCCAACAGGAACGCGGTCATAACCATGGAGCTTTCCGGTGACACCATTCACCAGTTCTGGCTGAAAAAGATCTCCCTGCCCGTGGCCCTCGCGACACGCAAGATAAAGTCCAAGGGCCCCATACCCAAGGTTTTGAAACTACTGCCTGCCTTGAAACCGGTTTACGAGGCCTATCCGAAGTTTTGTGAAAAACACGGGCTTGCCATTTAGCCTGCAGGATTGATGATAAAAGCCGGAATATCATTCCGGCTGCATGAAAGGGGGGATTTATGGCGGAAAGTAAAGTTCCGGGACAGATCTCATTCGAGTTGGATGCCAGGGCGGAAAGCGACCCGGATTTCCCGGTTGTGACCTTTGAAAACGGGCCGTTTCCCGAAGAGGTCGTAACCTATGCGGATATCGTCACCAAGGGGCGCAAGGTGGCGCGCGCTCTTCTCGATGCGGGGATCGGAAAAGGAGATACTTTTGCGCTCGTCATGAGGAATCATCCGGAGTTCATCTATGGCATGTATGCGGCCGCCCTGATAGGGGCGGTTATGGTTCCCATCGATCCCAGGGTCAAGGGAGACAGGCTTGCATACATGTTTGCGGATTCCAGGGCAAAGGGCGTTTTTTGCTCCAGCGAGTTTCTTGAAAACGTTATCGAGGCCCGGAAGCGCCGTCCGGAAACCAGGATTCTCGGCGTGGCCTACAAGGAAGGCCAGGAAGTTCCTGTTACCGATGCCTATCCGGCAATGAACGAGATACTCGAAGGCCCCGAGGCGCCTGTTCCCGACAACCGTGTGACCGAGGTGGATATCCCGGTCGAGGTCATTTATACCTCGGGCACCACCGGGGATCCAAAGGGCGTGGTCATCAAGGGCACCAGGCTGGCTCCGTTTTCCCAGCTTGCCTTGTTCGTATGGCAGTACACCAAGGAAGACAAGCTCTATACAGGTCTTTCCCTGACCCACGGCAACGCCCAGGCTGTAACCCTTGTGCCGTCGCTGATGCTTTCCATTCCTTCGGTAATCAGCAGGAAGTTCACCAAGAAACGGATATGGGACATCTGCCGCAAGTATGGTTGCACCACGTTTTCGCTTCTGGGCGGGATGATGATGGGAATTTACAGCGAGCCTCCGCGGCCTGATGACGCTGACAATCCCGTAAGAGTGGTCCTTTCGGCCGGGACCCCAAGGGCCATATGGGAAGCGTTTGAAAAGAGGTTCAACGTGCTGATCCACGAGTGGTACGGTGCGGTGGAAGGAGGATTCGCCCACAAGCCGCCCGGCGTGGGCCCCATAGGCTCTTTTGGAAAGCCCATCGAAGGTCTGATGGAGATGAAGGTGGTGCGTGAGGACGGAACCGAGTGCAAGCCCTACGAGACAGGCGAGATAATCTTCAGGATGCTGGGCCAGAAGACCGAGGTGGAGTACCTGGGCAAAAAAGAGGCGTCAGAGGAAAAGACCCGGGGTGGATGGCTGCATACAGGCGACATGGGACATACCGATGAAGAGGGCTGGTTCTTTTTCGATTACCGTAAAGGAGGCGCGCTGCGCCGCAGCGGCGACTTCATCCAGCCGCAGACCGTGGAGGCCGTTATAGCGCCGCATCCCTGCGTTGATGATGTCTGTGTTTACGGCATACCCGCGGCATCCGGGGCCCCGGGAGAAAGTGATCTTGTTGCTGCCATAGTGCCGGTTGAGGGGAAAAAAATCGACCCGGTGTCGGTTTTTTCACTTTGCGCCGAGAACCTGGAAAGAAACGCTGTTCCGTCCTATCTCCAGGTGGTCGATCAGATACCCAAGTCGGCATCGGAAAAAAACCTGGACAGGCTGCTCAAGGAAGCCTTTGATCCCGACGCTCCGAATGTATACAAGCTGGAGGATTTCAAGGACAAGGTTTTCGGCGGGTAGGATTATCAAAAAAATGCGGTTCGGAACAAATAAGGGGAAGCATATAACTAGGGGGAACCATGAAAAAATACGAAGAGGATTTGAATTTTTGCGGCCGCGAGCGGATATCCGAGTGGCCTCCATGGTCTGCGCAGGATATACGCCGTAAGAAATGCGTGCTCGAGGCCGCCAGGCTCATGATGAACGCGGCTCTCACCGCGCCCATGGCCGGCGGTGTTCCTTCCACCGAGGGCGAGATCGTTTACGGTGATGACGAACTCGAGGAGATCGCCCGCAAGGTGGAGGAGATCGCCCACACTAACCCGGCCTGGAAGGAGCCATTCCTTTACGAGGCTGTTATGGTCAGGGATTCTGACGTGATTATCTTTTTGGGAAACACCCGCTGCCATGAAACGCCCCTGGACGCAGGATGCGGGCTTTGCGGCGGAACGCTCGATTGCAGCTACTTTTATGAAAGAAAGACACAGAAGTACGGCCTTGTGGATATAACCGACAGGAGATCCGACACGATGATAAACGGCCCGCTTTGCTCTGCAAGGGTGAACGATCTGGGCTACGCGGTGGGAAGCGCTTTGTGGATGGCTCATACCCTGCTGGTGGATGCAAGGCCCTTTGCCAGCATAGGCATGGCCGGCCAGAAGCTGGGCTATTGCCGCAATTCCGGGATGGTCGTCGGTGTACCCGTGGCTGCCAAGGCAAAGAATCCCTATGTCGATATCAACGTGGACTATCACCTCATAAACATGGAAAAGGTGCTGGACAACGCAAGGAAGATCTACCAGACGGCCCGGATTATCAGGGGGTTCGACTACCGCAAGTGGATACCGAAACCCAAAAAGGATAAAGAGGAGGAATAAACCATGGGACACCTCATAGGAAAAGAGACCTGGGAGGACCAGCTGGTCGAGGTGGCCAAAAAGATCGTTCTTGCTATCCACAAGGCCCCCCAGATAACGGGTAAAACAGAGATAGAAGCCGAAATAATATGGGGCGACGACCTTGTTCCCATCATAGAGGTGATGGGACCCGTGGCCCAGGTGATGCGGTATGTGAAATGGGATTACGAGACCATCAAGAACTGCCATGAAAAGGGAGAATCCCCGGTCATTGTGGCCATCGGCGCCAAGGTGAGCCGCTCAAACCTGGGCTGGAACTGCGGAGCATGCGGTTTTCCCACGTGCCGGGAGTTCAATGCTTATGCAAAGGAGAACCGTGGCGGTGGCCAGCTAGGCGGCCCTTCATGCAACTGGAAGCTTCTCGATTGCGGAATAGCCTGTGACTGGGCGTGCGCCGCGGCCTGGCAGTACAGGATCGACAACCGTATCATGGGCTCGGTGGGGTTCGCCCTTAACGCCCTGGGATACCTTCCGGATTGCGACGTCAAGCTGGGATTGGCCCTGGGGCCGCCGCGCGACCTCGTCTACTACAGCAGGGAGGAGATGCACAAGTCCATGACCTACGAGATGGACAAGCAGGATATAATCAACTGCGTGCCAAACCTCTTTACAGCGTTTCCAGGCGGCGGTACGCCCATGTACAAGACAAAGGACGAGTGGTGGGCTCCGCCCGAGTTCATGGGTATAGGTTATTCTGAAGCCGTCATGGAGGTGATGCAGCAGGTTCTCTTCGAGCAGGTGCCGGAGATCGTAGTCAAGTACGCAAAGCAGGTGGAAGCCCGTTACAAGGGGAAGATCAAAGATAAAGACAAACAGGAATAAGGGGGAGACATGGATTACCTGGATCTGGATATCAACCTTAGCAACGAAGACATAATGCTCAAAAAGAACGCAAACGAGTTTGCCCGCAAGGTCATGCGCCCCATAGCAAAGGAACTCGACGAGATGACCCCGGAGCAGGTCATTGCCAAGGATTCACCCTTCTGGGAATTCATGAGAAAGGGTTACGAGCTGGGCTATCATTCCATACTGATACCTGACAGTTACGGGGGCATGGGGCTTTCCCCGTTGCAGCAGGCCATTGTCTTCGAAGAGCTGGCATGGGGAAGCGTTGGGCTGACGGTCGCCATAGGGGTTGCAAGTTTTCCTTCTTTCGGAGCTTCTCTTGTGGCTGAAGAGGCGCTCATAGACGAGATCATCGTGCCTTACTGCGAGTGCAAGGACGCAAGCATCGTGGGATGCTGGGGCATAACCGAGCCGGACCATGGGTCAGACACCCTTATTCCGGGATACCCTTCATTTTCAGACCCCTCCATACCGGCCCAGTGTACTGCAACCCGGGACGGGGAGTATTTCATCATCAACGGACAGAAATCGGCCTGGGTGTCAAACGGAACCATAGCCACGCACTGTGCCTTGTTCTGCCAGATCGATCCTTCCATGGGGCATGCAGGAGGCGGGATTTTCGCGGTTCCCCTGGATCTGCCCGGGGTCAAGAAGGGAGCCCCTCTGAACAAGATGGGGCAAAGGGACCTGAACCAGGGAGAGATATTTTTTGACAATGTCAGGGTTCATGAAAAGTACCTTATCGCCGGCCCTGAGGCATACGAGACACTGCTTGAGATAACTCTTTCCGCAACCACCGCTCTTATGGGCATATTCGGAACCGGGGTCGCCAGGGCCGCGTTCGAAGAGGCCTTGAATTATGCAAAGACAAGGGTACAGGGCGGCAAGCGTCTCATCGAGTATCCCAACATCCAGCAGAAGTTGTTTCACATGCTAAGGAAGGTCGAGGCAAGCCGGGCTTTGAGCAGAGCCGCTTTCATCTATAACCAGAATACATCGACACCGGCGGAAGAGTACTCCCTCATGGCCAAGATCCAGGGCACCCAGGCGGCTTACGAGGTGGCGTGCGATGCTATCCAGATCTTCGGCGGCAACGGCCTGACAAAGGAATACCTCGTGGAAAAGTTTTTCAGGGACGCCCGGGCCATGCTCATAGAGGACGGTTCCAACGATACCCTTGCCATCTCCGGCGGGCACAAGATCATCCAGACATATCCGCGCAGGGATTGATACGCACAAGCCTGATCAAACAATTACCAACGGGAAAGAGGGATTATGACAAAGGTATACATCATCGGTTCCGGTATGATCCGGTTCGCCAAGTATCCTGACAGGGACGTTCGGGACATGGCCCATGAGGCCATAGGCCTTGCCCTGAAAGATGCTGGACTGGGCAAGGATGACATAGAAGCGGCATTTTTTTCCAATACATTCTGGGGGATGTTTGCAAACCAGCATTCAATACGCGGGCAGGTGGTCCTCCGGTCCATGGGAATCGGCAAGATCCCGGTTGTAAACGTTGAAAACGCCTGCGCAGGGGCGTCAACCGCCTTGCATCTGGCATATACCGGCATCAGGGCCCAGATGTATGATTGTGCGCTTGTTGTGGGATCCGAAAAGATCACCCATCCGGACAAGATGAAATCACTTACCGCATATGCCACATGCATGGATGTTGGAAACTTCGACAAGCAGATCGCGCTGATGGAAGAAATGACAAAGCGGTTTTCAGTCGAGATTCCGGAGGGCCAGACTCCGCCGGGCCAGGGGAGGTCGATATTCATGGATGCTTACGCAATGGGCGCAAGGTGGCACATGAAAAGATTCGGCTCCACCCAGCGGCAGCTCGCCGTGATCTGCGCAAAGAACCACTGGCACGGCTCCCTGAATCCCCTGGCCCAGTACCAGAAATCGATGACCGTGGAAGAGGTGCTGGCAGACAAACCCATTGCCTATCCGCTTACACGGGCGATGTGCGCGCCTGTGGGTGACGGGGCGGCTGCTGCCATAGTCTGTTCCGAGGCGTTCCTCAAGAAGCTCGAAAATCCGAGGCCGGTGCTGATACGCGCCTCGGTTCATGGCTCGGGTATGGACAGGGATATTGACGGCCCGGATATTGGAGAGCGGCTCGCAAAACAGGCATATGAGATGGCCGGGCTAGGCCCCGAGGATATTGATTTTGCAGAGCTTCACGACGCCACGGCATACGGCGAACTCCACCAGACCGAGGCCATGGGTTTCTGCCCTATGGGCGAAGGCGGACCCTATGCTGAATCAGGAGCCACGAAGCTCGGGGGAGAAAAGCCGGTAAATACAAGCGGCGGATTGGAGTGCCGCGGCCATCCCATAGGGGCATCCGGCCTGGCCCAGATCCACGAACTGTGTCTCCAGCTCAGGGGAGAGGCTGGAAAGCGGCAGGTGGAAGGGGCAAGGCTGGGGCTTGCGGAAAACGGAGGCGGTAACATCGGCGTGGAAGAGGCCGCCATGTGTATCCATATCCTGGAAAAGGTGTGAACATGTTGAACGATCTCCCCGAGGGCTTTTACCGTGCAAACACCTCCGGCGGGTTTTAAAATTGCCATGGCTGCATCAATGGCGGCTGGTTGCTGCTAATCATAAAAATTTTTCGGGGAGATCTTCCATTAACAAGAGGGGAGTTGATGAAAAAGAGCATCCTGATTACGGGCGCGGCCTCGGGAATCGGCCGGGCGACAGCCCTGATGTTTGCCCGCAACAAATGGTTTGTGGGTGGATTCGATATAGATGAAAAAGGGCTTGAAACCCTGAAAAAAGATGCCCAGGGCCAGGTTTTAACGGGGATCCTGGATGTGCGGGATTACCAGGCCTTTGCAAAGCGCGCGGAAACATTTTTCCATGAATCCGGAAACCGGCTCGATGTCCTGTTCAACAACGCTGGCATCATCAGGTTCGGCCGGTTCGAGGATGTACCGGTAGAGGATTCGGCAAGGATCGTCGATGTAAACATAAAAGGGATGTTAAATGGTATCCATGCCTGCCTCGGGTATCTGAAAAAGACCCCGGGATCCAGGATCATAAGCATGTCTTCAGCCTCGGCAGTATACGGGATACCGGAACTCTCGGTCTATTCCGCAACCAAGCACGCGGTACGGGCTGTTACCGAGGCCCTGGACATCGAGTTGGAAAAATACGGCATTACTGTGTGTGATATCATGGCCCCCTTTGTAAACACCCCGCTTATCGATCCGGGACGTGAAACCTTTTCCATCAGGAGAATGGGTGTAAGACTGCAGCCAGAGGACGTGGCAAAGACCGTCTGGAAGGCGGCGCACAAGAACCGGCTGCACTGGATGGTCGGGGCCGAGATGCCGCTTCTGGCCTTTTTTTCATGGGCAGCTCCCTTCCTGAAAAGGACTGTGGTAAAAACCTTGACCACGGGATGGAAATAATAAACAGGAGCCAGGAATAAGATGAAGCTGCTTGTCACAGGAGCATCAGGTTACATCGCCACGAAACTTATTCAGCGTATCATAGACAGACCCTATGTCGACGGCATCATAGGAATCGACATAAAGGAGCCTTCCTTTTCCCACGAGAATTTTGTCTTTATCAACAGGGACATACGGGAGCCTCTTTCAGATATTGCAGACGGGGTCGACACCATCGTACATACCGCATACGTCCTTCCTCCCATCCACGACAAGAAAAAGATGGAACAGATCAATGTCGGGGGAACAAGAAATGTTCTCGAGGTCTGCCAAAAGGCCGGGACAGGGCATCTTGTATATACCAGCTCCACCACTGCATACGGCTTCCATCCCGACAATGACAATCCCCTGACAGAAGAGAGCCCCTTACGGGGGAACCATGACTTCACCTATGCAAAGAACAAAAGGGAAATAGAAGGACTCGTGGCCGAATTCGTCCGGCAAAACCCTCAAACCTGTGTCACGGTCCTGCGGCCCTGCTTTGTTGTCGGGCCCGGGTTTTCGAATCCCCTTGCAAACCACTTGAAAAAGAGGTTCGTGGTCTATCCTTCTTGTGCGCGGCCCCAGCAGTTCGTTCATGAAGACGACCTGGCCGCGGTCATGGAGATGATGATAGAAAAGAGGATATGCGGTGTTTACAACGTTGCGGGAGATGGAACCATAACCTTTCCCGAAATGATACGGATGCTGGGAAACACGCCTGTTCCTGTGCCCTGGAAGCTGCTGTACCCGGCAAACAACCTTGCCTGGTATCTGCGCCTGAAGTTTCTTACCGAGTTCCCTTCTCCTGCCATGCGCCTGATGATCCATCCCTGGATCGCAAGTTCGGAAAAGCTTAAAAGGGAGACCGGCTACAGGTTCAAGTTCGATTCACGTGCAGCCTTTGCCGATTTCGCG
>CAYVIE010000114.1:0-10407 GCA_964451355.1 uncultured Desulfobacteraceae bacterium | reverse complement strand
CCTGCCTGATACATCACCATAAATCATTGATTGCTTTATTCGACCTCCAACGGTAATTATTTAAACTTAAATAATAAATAATTATTTTCTGACTTCTATGCCTTGATTTGACAGGATCTGAATAAAGAAATGGAATAATTTGATGATGCGGATAAACAGCCTGAAGGCAAGGATATCTGCAACAATAATTATTGTCATGATGATCGCCGTTTGTCTGGCGGATATCCTGGTAGTCAGGATGTTTGCCGCAAGTTCTGTTTCCGCCAGGATACAAGAGACCAAGTCTTTTTTAGAATCCATTCCACCTGGGTATTTTTTGTCCCAAAATTCCGGCATTTTACCTTTAAACGGCATTGTCTGCATCATTGAAGAGAATGATGATAATACACGGCAGATATATGGCGGCCTGCCTGAAGAAGCGGCACGCATCTTGAGTTCCGCAAATCCCGTTTCGAGCTATTGCGGGTCAAATTATTTTATCGGCAGGACCTGGGCTGTATTCTGGAAGGCACCCCGTTTTGTTTTGTTCTGTTACGTTCCTCCCGGATTCTCTTCTCCTTCTATAGCTGTTCTTGACCTTGCTCCTGTCTATATAAGACTCAGGGCGTCACAGTATCCTGTCGCGTTGCTTTTACTGTTGAATATAATCGTGCTTGGGGCTTTTCTTTCCTACAGGATTATAAAAATGGCGGTCCGGCCCATAACCAGATTTGTATCTATGATTGACCGTTACGAACTTCCCGGAGACCTGCCAGTTGCTTTCGGAAGAAGAAACGATGAATTCATGCGGCTTTCTACTTCATTGAAAGCAATGATCAGCAGGATTGAGACAGACAGACAGCGTCTTGCTGAGTCCTTAAAAAGCCTTGAAAAAGCAAACAGAGAATTAAAAGAAACCCAGGAAAGGATGGTAAGGGCTGAAAAAGCAGCATCAGCAGGCCGTCTCATGGCCGGTATAGCCCACGAGATAGGCAATCCCCTTGGTATTGTCACTGGGTATCTTGGTATGCTCAAGATGCGGCCTTCCTTGAAAAAGGATCCCCCTGCACTCGATTTTTTAAACAGGGCCGAGCAAGAGGTTAACAGGATAAGCAGTATAATAAGACGTCTTTTGGATTTTTGCCGCGGGGACAAGGATCTGGCCAGGTGTGTATCCATACACGAGGCAATATGTAAAGTCATGGAAATGGTCGAAGCACAGCCAGAATCACAGGATATTTGTATTTCATGCGATCTTTCAGCTGAGCACGATGTTGTCCTGGCTGACTCCGATCTATTGTCTCAGGTTATTTTGAACCTGGTCTTGAATGCCATAGATGCGGTCAAGGCACTGGATAGCCCTGACGCCGGGAAAATACAAATAGTCACTGAAACCGTGAATAAAGACGGCCAGACCGTGGGTGAACGCGGTTCGGCGTGGATAAGGGTTAAGGTTACGGATAATGGCATCGGCATTCCACCAGAATATCGGGAAGCTATTTTTGATCCCTTTTATACTACCAAGGATCCCGGCAAGGGCACTGGACTTGGACTATACGTTTGTGAGATGATCATTGAAAGATTCGGTGGGGATATATACGTTCAAAGCGGTCAGCACAGGCAGACGACTTTTATCATAGAATTACCCTGCTTCATTGAGGATGGATCCGAGACGACTTTTAATCCTGGCTGGGCAGAATAGGTATGGATCCAGTGGGATTGAGATATCCAACCTGTTCTGAAATAAGGGCGAAGGGATTATCAATTATAAGGCATCCATGTCAACAGCGGTTTTCTTGCAAGATCAACCCGGATGACCGTGGAATCGACAAAATTTTGTTCTGACTGCGTGACGGATACCGGCTGCCTGCCTTCGCGCATCTGGCACACAGGCTGACGCTTTCGGATCCAGGTTTGTTTGATCATCCCATTTAAAAGAGGATGGGCTGTTTTTTCCAGGTGGCAAAGGGGTGTAATATGAACAGTAAAGCCCGGAAAATAAGAATTCTTGTTATTGACGACGAGGCAAACATGCGCCACATGCTTTCCGCGCTCCTGGAAAGTGCCGGATACATTGTGGATACCGCGGAAAATGGTGAAGATGCCTTGTCAATCCTTGCCAAAGCTGATTACGATTTCATCCTTTGTGACATAAGGATGCCCCGTATGGATGGAATGACGTTTCTCAAGGAAGCGACTGCAAGGGGGATTTCCACCGGAATCATCATGATGTCAGCATTCGGTACCATTGATACCGCGGTTGAGGCCATGAAGGCGGGCGCTTGCGACTATATCTCCAAGCCGTTCAAACCCGACGAAGTTCTTCTGGTCCTGGAAAAGGCGATTGAACGTGAAAGGCTCAAGGCGGAAAACATAACCCTTAAAAAAAGGATAAAGGATATTGAAAGCCGTTTCTCCTTCGGAGACCTGATTGCAAAGAGTAAAAAGATGCAGGATGTTATAGCCTTGGCCAGGAAGGCCGCCATGTATGATACCACTGTGCTGATAACCGGGGAGAGTGGTACGGGAAAAGAGCTTATAGCAAGGGGTATACATTTCGAGGGAAACAGGGCGGCAAAACCCTTTGTTCCTGTGAATTGCGGAGGAATACCCGAAGGACTTCTTGAAAGTGAACTCTTTGGACATGTAAAGGGAGCTTTTACCGGAGCGGATAGAAACTACGGTGGGCTTTTCAAAGCCGCAGATACGGGCACGCTTTTTCTGGATGAGATTGGGGATCTGCCCATTACTCTTCAGGTGAAACTCCTGAGAGTCTTGCAGGAGAACGAGGTCAAACCGGTTGGTTCGTCAAAGATTATGCATGTAAATGTCAGGATAATCGCTGCAACGGCAAAGGATCTTGAAACAGCAGCAAGGGACGGTAGCTTCCGGGAAGATCTTTTCTACAGGTTGAATGTTATTTCCATCCACATACCTCCGCTGCGCGAACGAGCCGAAGATATCCCTATGCTTTGCAATCATTTTCTGCAAAGATATTCCTTGAAATATAAGAAACCGGTGGAAGGTATTTTGCCTTCCGCAATGAAAGTCCTTATGGACTACAAGTGGCCTGGAAATGTCCGCGAGCTTGAAAATGTCATAGAAAGAGCAGTCGTTTTAACCGAAAAAAGGGTTATAGGTCCAGGCGATATCCCGGGTAATCTTGGTATGAAAGAGGCGAGTAACGATATATTTCCTGAAATAACAAACGGTTTTTCATTGAAGAAAGCAAAGGCCGCGCTGGAGAAAATCATGATTGAAAAGGCCCTTGCCAGAACCGGCGGAAACAAGGCACAGGCCGCGCGCCTTCTGGAAATCAGTCATCCATCCCTTCTTTCCAAGATAAAAGAATATAATATAAACCTGAATCCGTGAATGGCGGGGGAGGGGAAGCCCTCCCCCGTCCCGTAAAAAAGCATTTTCGCTTACCGTGAAAACACCTCCGGCTCCGGGGTGAAAAACGGCCCTGTTTTCATCCCGTGGGATGATTGCTGCTAATCACAAAAGTTTACGAGATTATCAAAGACGGTAAATCTCGACAGGTAAAGCAGGCTGTTGAATTGATTGGTAAAGCATGCTTCAAGGCGTGCTGGCGGTAACATTTTGCCGGGCGGTAAAAGCCCGGCCTAATCATTATTCCTGTTGATTCTTTCCCTGAGCTTGCCCGAACATTTGAATGTTACGACTTTCCTTGCATCCAGAATAAGATCTTCACCGGTGGCCGGATTCCTCCCTCGCCTGGTCGCCTTCTCCTTGATACAAAATTTCCCGAAGCCCGAGACCAGTACGTCTTCCCCGTTTTCCAGGGTCCTCTTCATGATTTCAAGAAGAGCTTCAACGATTTCCACGGATTTTTTTTTGGTAAAGCCAAGGTCATAAATCTGTTCAATAATCTTGTTTTTTGTCAGTGCCATTATTCCTCCTGGTCTGAATCGAGCTTTGCAGGCATGTTCTTTTCAGTGTTTCCGTCAATTTTACGGTTCTCTTCTCCTTCGGGTAAAACATTTTTTATCACTTCTATTATAGAATCGATTCTTTTTGAAATAGCTTCGATTTCGTTGCGAATCGATTCTTCGGTTATATCGTGGTTATGTTTCATCAGAATTCCTGGAGAGATTTTATATAGATTCTATCAGGTTAATTTTCATAGTGCCTATCTTAATAATATTATTATAGATAATGATAAGCAGATGATATGTCAAGATGTTATCTCTGCATAAGTTTTTATTTCCCGGTGGAAAAAGAGCGGGCCTATTAGTTTTGGCCTATTAGTTTTGATGGACTTTACCTTGAAAACTCCTCCATAGCCGTGGTGAAAAACAGTCTTGTTTTCATGCCCGGGGGTGATTGAAGCTAATCATGAAAGTTTACAAGTCCATCAATTATGGAAACTCGTGAATGCAAGTCGTGCTTCCATGCAGGAGGATAACAGGCAAAAGGTGCAAGTTCAGGAGGAGATCGTATAGAATTTTCATTGGAGCCGACGGCCGGAGTCGAACCGGCTACCTGCTGATTACGAATCAGCTGCTCTACCTGTTGAGCTACGTCGGCTTTTGAATTCAAAGTCCGATTAACAAAAAAAACAGGCCCATGTCAACCCGATTCGAATACTGTTGCATCAGCGGCGGCAAAGGGGTATTTGATTTTTTTGTTTTCCGGTCTGAAAATTTAACATACTCATTTTATTTGTCCAAACAATAAACTTGTCGGTCAAACCGGTGGACGCATAGATTTTCATGATCGGCGGCAATTACCACGGGTATGAAGCCGGGACAGTTTTTCATCCCGGCTCTGTTGGTGTTTTCAAGGTGAAACTACACCGGCCCCACATGCCGGATGATTAAAGTACGGAAACAAGAGATGCAGCACAGCAGATATATACCAGGCCCGGGTCCTGATGCCGCAAATCCGAGCACCGTTCGAGCGGCATCTGATCCGGTTGGAGTGATTTCAAGCTGGATTGAGGATTCATCATCACATGAAGCCCGTGTTACAGGCGCTGAAGGGAGCTTGTTGTCTTTTTTGTTGTCCCTGGTGTATTCATCATCCAATCGGCCGATGATGGTAATCCTTCCTACCTGGAAGGAGGCAGTCTCCGCAGCAGGAGAGATATCTTTTTTCATGGGTGTGGAACCTGATTCGATCCTTTTTCCACCATATAATATTAAACCCTTTCACGGTATTGCCTATCATAACGAGGCCGCTGCAAGCAGGATCCGCATCCTTTATTCCCTCATGACAGGTTCTGGAAGCCCGCATCTGATCGTCACTCCTGCAGAGACCCTGCTGCAAAGGGTGATCCCAAAGTCTGTCCTGTCTGATTTTGCAGAATTGATAATGGTCAATGAAGAGATTGACAGGGAAAGGCTCATCAACAAACTCGAATCCGGTGGATACAGCCGGGTCACGATCGTGGAAGAGCCCGGAGATTATGCTGTGCGCGGAGGAATCATCGATCTTTTTCCTCCTGACAGGGACAATCCCGTGAGGATCGAGATGTTCGGTGATCTCGTAGAGTCCATAAGGTCCTTTTCGGTCGCCACCCAGCGGCGTATGGATGATATGACAGAGCTTATCGTCTTACCTGCGCGTGAAGCCGTGCTATCTGCTGATCTTGTTGACAACCTGATCGAATCAATTCAAGACGCGGGCCGCAAGTATGATATACCGGGCCGGGCTCTTGACGATTTCATTGCGTCCGTCAGGGAACAAGGGGTGATGGCCGGGCTCGAGTCGTTTCTTTCGCTACTTTATCCGGAAAAATCGTCGATTCTGGATTATATGCCGGATGATATGATCCGGGTCACAATTGAGACATCATCACTCCACAAGGCCATGGAGGATGCGATAAACAGGGCTGCAAGGAATTATCTGGAAGCGAGAAAAGAGCAAAAGGTCTGCATGCCTCCCCAAGAAGCTTATCTTGATCCGGCCGAGGTTTTTGCGGGCATTTCCAGGGGTAAGCTTTTGCGCACCATGGCCGTGGACACCGGTAAGCCGGTGGCTGATGATGCCGCCTCGCCTCTTTCAATTCAGATAAATGCATCAGATGTTTCAGATATTGCAGATTCGCTTTCAGCGTCGCGCGGTAAAGGAACCGGGCTGTTGCCTCTTGCTGATTGGCTTGAAGAATACGGCGCCAGGAGATACGCAAGAATTCTTGTATGCCGTACAGAGTTCCAGGCTAAGAGGCTTGCAGATCTGCTGGATATCCACTCTGTATCCACCAGCATTCTTTCATCTTTTCCAGCATGTCCCGGTCCCGATGATTCTCCCTTGATCGTTACAGGTGAAATCGTATCCGGATTTGTGTGGCACGACCGGATGATCGCCGTACTTTTCGAGGACGAAATTTTCGGCAAGAAAAGGAGGCGCCGTCTTGATTCAAGAACAAAGAGGGTACGAACGGCTTTTTTCGATCTTTCTGATCTCGCAAAAGGCGAGCCAGTTGTTCACGATGAACATGGGATTGGGATCTACCGCGGAATTGAAAAGATTACTATCGAGGGAATTTCTGCGGATTTCCTGGTAATAGAATACAGAAACGGTGATTTGCTGTATGTTCCCGTAGACAGGATGGAAAGCGTCCAGCGCTACGTGGGTGTCGATGGCGTGGAGCCTGTGATAGACAAGCTGGGAGGAACAACCTGGCAGAAGGCAAAGGAGAAGACTCGGAAATCGGTTGAAAGGATAGCAGGAGACCTGTTACGACTTTATGCGGAGCGTAAGGTTAAAAAGGGATATGCGTTCAGTCCCCCTGACGAAGCCCTTCGTGATTTCGAGGCCGGTTTCCCCTATGAAGAGACACCTGATCAAGTGAGAGCCATAAATGATGTGCTCGAAGATATGGCGAAGCCGGAACCGATGGACCGGCTCATATGTGGAGATGTTGGTTACGGCAAGACAGAAATAGCCCTGAGGGCTGCCTTCAGGGCTGTTTATGACGGTAAGCAGGTGGCTGTCCTGGTTCCCACTACATTGCTTGCAGAGCAGCATTTTCAGACTTTTTCAGAACGATTTGCATCCTATCCTGTCCAAATAGCATGCCTTACAAGGTTTCGCTCGAGAAAAGAGCAAGCCGAGATTATCGAGCAAGCCAAATCCGGAAAGATAGATATTGTGATAGGGACCCACAGGCTTTTGCAGAAGGACGTGGAGTTCAAGGATCTCGGCCTGCTGGTTATTGACGAGGAGCAGCGGTTCGGGGTCCGCCACAAGGAGAGACTCAAGAAGCTGCGCTCGACCATTGACGTCTTGTCCATGACAGCGACACCCATACCCAGGACCCTGCACCTTTCCATGCTGGGTGTACGCGATATAAGTGTTATCATGACCCCGCCGGCTATGAGACGTCCCATAACGACTTATATCTGCGAGTTTGACGACCGTCTCATTGCCGAAGCCATAAACAACGAGATCGCAAGACAAGGACAGATCTTTTTTGTCCATAACAATATCCATTCAATATGGCACATGGCCTCAAAGCTCCAGCAGCTTGCTCCAGACGCGCGTATAGGGGTGGCGCATGGAAGGCTTTCGGAAAAGGAGCTCGAGGAGGTTATGCTCGCATTTATTGCCAAGGATATCAACCTGTTGGTCTGTACCACCATTATCGAAGCCGGGCTGGATATACCAAACGCCAACACCATCATCATCAACCGGGCGGATAGGTTCGGACTGGCGCAGATGTATCAGCTTAGAGGCAGGGTAGGGCGTGCAGGCGAGCAGGCTTATGCATACCTTATCATTCCAAGGGAGTCAGGACTTTCAAGGGATGCGCGCAAGCGCCTTAAGGTGATAATGGAATACTCGGATCTTGGTGCGGGCTTCCAGATAGCAACCCATGACCTGAAGATTCGCGGTGCCGGGAGCATACTGGGAATCGCCCAGTCAGGAAGGATAGCAGCTGTAGGTTATGATATGTTTTTAAAACTCATGGAAGAGACCATGGCCCGGCTCAAAGGCGAGACTGTTGTTCCTCCTCTTGACCCGGAGATAAACATCCCGGTATCTGTATATATCCCTGATACATATGTATCTGATCCAGACATGAGGGTTTCTGTCTACAGGAGGCTTTCACGGATGACCGAGATAAGGGAGGTCGCGGATTTCAAGGTGGAGCTGGAAGACAGGTTCGGCAGCCTCCCGGAGCAGGCGGTTAACCTTCTTCTCAAGATCATGCTCAGGATACTCGCGCGCAAAGCTGGTATCAAAAGGCTCGATATGAACACCAACTATATGCTGGTTTCATTTTCCGCAAGGCATGTGGCAAGGCCGGAAGAGCTCGTAAATCTGGTTGCACAGGATTCTGCCCGATATTCCTTCACCGAGCAGCAGGGGATACGTATAAAACTTGATCCGGGCAGCCTTATGGCAAAGATGAATCAGGCAAAGAAGCTCCTGCTTGCCATAGCAGAGTGTGTAAACGGTTGAAACAGAGATATCAAACCATATGAATGTGAAGGGTGGAAAATGATATGAACCACATGTTTAGATCCATGACAAATGCTGACTTATGCAAGGGCCATCCGGGATCAGGTTCATCTTTGTGCAGGGTCACACCGGTCGCAAGGGCCGCTTTCGTGTCGATTCTTACCTGCCTTGCTTTGTTTATTGTTTCATCTTCATGCCATGCCGCACAAAGGAAGGTGGTGGACAGGGTGGTCGCTGTTGTAAACGATGACATTATACGCCTGAGTGATCTGGAAGCCAGGCTTGCGCCAGTGGTGGCGGGGATACATTCCAGGGGGCTTTTGCCCGCGGATGAGAAAAATGCGGTATATGCGGCACGGGTAAAGATGTTGGATGAGATGATTGACGAGCTCCTGGCGGACCAGCAGATAAAGAAGGCCGGCATCAGGATTTCAGACCGGGAAGTCGATGATATCATAGAAAGGATAAAGAGAATCAACTCCATGACAGATGAAGACCTGCGCAGGGAACTTGCAAAGCAGGGGATGGATTTAGACGAATATAGAAAAGAGATTAAAAACCAGCTGAAGCGTTCAAAACTGGTCTCAAGGATGCTTGATTCAAAGATCGTCATCACGAATGAGGAGATCGAAAGATATTATAATGCGCATGGAGACATCTACGGCGGAAAAAGAGAGTACATATTGCGGAATATAATCATTCCTTTTGACAAGGGCGATGAGAAGGCAAAGGATGCGGCATACAAGGCCATGCAGAAGATAAAGTCTCTTCTGGATCAGGGCATGGACTTCAGCGAAGCGGCAAAGAAGTTTTCCCAGGGGATGAACGCTGCCCAGGGAGGGTATCTGGGCAGGTTCGCTATAGATGATCTTGCAGCAGATATCAAAAAGGTCATCGCCTCCCTTGGAGAGGATCAATATTCTGATGTGGTTGAGACCGACCAGGGTTTCCAGATCTTTTATGTGGACAAGATAGAAGAGACAGGGCCGGTGCCATTGGAAAAAGTCAGAGACGAGATCAGGAACAAGCTGTATGACGAGGCTGTAAACGAGGCGTTTTCAAAGTGGATCCAACGCCTCAGAGCCGAGGCGCATATCAAGATAATCATGTGACCTCATGGATCATCCGGCAGGAACAAGAGATAACGACCAGCCTGGTATAGTATCATTCGGCCCCTATCTCAGGTTTATCAGAATAGAAAAGGGGTTTGGTATCGATGAAATTGCATGTGAACTGAAGGTCCATCCTGAAAAGATAGCGGCCATAGAAGATCAGCGACACGACCTTCTCCCCGACGAGGTGTATGTAAAGGGGATCCTCAAATCCTATGCACGGGTTCTGGGACTCGATGAAGCAGATATAATCGACAGATACCTTATCAACCGGATGGAGTTTTACAAAGCCGCCGGGCATGTATCTGGAGGGTCTGCTTCAAAACGCCGTGCGAAAACATGGAACCTTTTTTGGCTTGTTGTTTTTCTTGCTGCCGGCCTTTGTTTATGGTTCGCTTTGGTGTTGGATGGCACCAGGGAGGACATCCGCGTGGAAAAGGAAGCGCCGGCTGACGTCACCATCATATCCGGATCGGTGCTGCCCGCAAGTGGTATGTTTTCTGTTTCCATTGATGCCGGCGCCTTCGTGGATATCGTTGCCCTGATCGATCATGAAACCGAAGAAAGGTTCAGCCTTGCCCCCAATGATCATCTCGAGCTTGGCGGCAGGTCGTTTATAAGGTTCAGGTTCAGCGATTCCGGAGCTGTGTCGCTGTGCGTCAACGGCGAACCGGAGATTATACCGGGCGCTGCGCCCGGCAAATCTCTTGTCGTTGATATCGTTTACAGACCGAAGGAATAAATGGGACCATTTTCAGACAAGGGAATTCTTCTAACAAGAACGGGATATGGTGATTTTGATCTCGTGATCAGCCTGCTTACGGAATATAGGGGCAAGATTCCGCTTATTGCAAAGAACGCCAAAAAGAGCCGTAAGAGGTTT
>CAYVIE010000113.1:0-10477 GCA_964451355.1 uncultured Desulfobacteraceae bacterium | reverse complement strand
ATCCAGCGTTTTGCTCCCAGGATTCACAGGAGCAGAAGAATAATCCTGTCTCCTACCCCTGATATCCATTTTTATCATCCACTCTCAAAGAAGTTCGTAAATCTAAAGGTTATAGACATATCCGGGTCGGGTATTTCCGTGGAAGACGACGAGAAATATGCTGTACTGGTCCCGGGGCTCCTGATTCCGGAAATGAAACTTTCATTTGCAAACAGCTTCGAAATAACATCAAAGGCGCAGGTAGTATACAGAACCATTGAAACTGACTGTAATAACAAGCGAATTATAAAATGCGGAATAGCGTTTCTGGATATGTCATCAGGGGATCATATGAAACTTTTATCCTACCTGCAGCAAGCAGAAAACCCGAATCTGTATATATGCAACACGATTGATATCGATGATTTGTGGAAATTCCTGTTTGAAGCCGGGTTCATCTATCCTAAAAAATATGCCCTTATATCCCAGCATGTGGATAAACTGAAAGAAACATACCGGCGCCTCTACTCCAAAGAATCGAGTATCGCCAGACATTTTACGTGGCAGGCCAAGGGCAAAATACAGGGACACGTCTCCATGCTCAGGCTTTATGAAAAGACCTGGCTCATCCATCACCTGGCCGCACTCACATCGAAAAGAGCAGGAACTGGAATTGATATATTAAAGCAAATAGGAACATTTACATATAATTCCCACAGGCTGATTTCAAGCCACATGGATTACCTGATCTGCTATTTCCGGCCGCAAAACAGGTTCCCCAACTATTTTTTCGGTGGAATCGCTAAAAATATCGAAAATCCCAAGGCATGCTCCATTGACAGCTTCTCCTATTTCTGGATCCATCCGGATTTCAATGAATCGCAGAATCTCCCTGATGGTTGGAGTATCGATAAACCCACATTTGAGGAAATGCGTATCTTTCGTGATCATTATGAGGCGTCATCGGGCGGTCTTGCACTCATGGCTCTTGATCTTGTTGCGGAAAACGGTATGGATGCCCGTCACGATCTCTCAAATGAATATAAAAGGCTCGGACTTCACAGAGAACGCCGGCTATTTGCCTTAAAGTTCAACAACGATATAAAGGCATTGATTATGGCGAACAAGACTGATTTCGGCCTTAACCTGTCTGACTTAACCAACGCAATCACTTGTTTTGTCCTGGATACTGAAACACTTGGCCCGGAAGTCCTTTACACAGTGTTAAGATCTATCGCATCCATGTATAATCGTAAAGTTCCGGTTCTGTTAAGTCCTGATAATTATTCGGACAAAAAAGGAATTCACAAAATACAGAGTTACAATCTCTGGGTGCTTGATATGAATTATTCCGATGATTATTTTAAACATTTCAACAGGCTGGTGTAAATGTCATGAATAAGATCAACACCACTGACATATACCTCATGGAAAACCCTGACGAAGCTGTCAGGATGGAATGCAAGACCGAAGAATCCATAGTAATCACTCATGCAAGATGGGCCGGCATCAAACCGGGAATGCGGGTGGCAGACATGGGTTGCGGGCCTGGAAAGACGTCGGCCATTTTATGGGATCTTGTTCAACCTGGCGGCGAGGTGGTTGGGATAGACCTTTCTCCCGACAGGATCGAGCATGCCCGTTTGAATTACGGGCGCAATGGCCTGAAATTCATTGAAAAAGATGTAAGAAACGACATAAATGATCTTGGTCTGTTCGATTTCATCTGGGTGCGTTTCCTGCTTGAATATCACAGCAAAGAGGCCTTTGACCTTTGCAGAAAATTCTCCAACATACTTAAACCCGGGGGAATCCTCTGCTTGATCGACCTTGATGCCAATTCCCTGAGCCATGATCCCATACCTGAAAATCTAAAAATCTCCCTACAAAACCTCATAAAATACCTTGTAGCAGAAAAAAACTTTGACCCGTATGCAGGCAGAAAACTTTACGGGTACCTGTATGACCTCGGT
Source organism: uncultured Desulfobacteraceae bacterium (assembly GCA_964451355.1). Classification (GTDB taxonomy): domain Bacteria; phylum Desulfobacterota; class Desulfobacteria; order Desulfobacterales; family Desulfosalsimonadaceae; genus CAYVIE01. The sequence continues at coordinate 8,525 of CAYVIE010000113.1, read as the reverse complement.
TTTTCAGACATCAAGGTTATGATGGAGCCGCACCATCTGATTTATGGAAAGCTTAATCCCGTCGATGAGTTCAATTGGGAGAAAAAGGTAAGTGTAATAGCGGAAAAATCAGGATATGGTTTTCCTGAGTTTCCTGACGGCCCGAAAGGCTTTTATCGGACATTCATAAAATTCTTCAAGGACCCAAGGCGATTCACATATACACCGATGATTTGCTGCAGGGGAATCAGGCAGTAACAGAGATACGTTTGCGGCATTCGCACAAGTATTTCATTGAATTTACCGAGCAGTAACAACCTCCTGCCCTGTGTCTATTCCCATAAAATTTTTCCTGTAATACCTTATAAAAGCGGCGACTACTTTGGGATCAAAATATGTTCCGGAATGTTCCTGGAGCAATGACATGGCCTTCTCTATGGGCATGGGTTCACTGTAATATCGGCTTGCCGTAAGTGCCTCGAAATAATCGGCGACAGCTATTATGCGGGCGCCCAGTGGTATCTCCTCGCCTTTCAGTCCCCTGGGGTATCCTGTACCGTCCAATCTTTCATGATGAGCCGCTGCTATCTTGGGAACCTCTTTCAACAAACCGTCAAAGTTTATCTCGCTTAATATCTCATAGGTCTTTTCAGCATGATGCTTTACTGTTTCATATTCCTCTTCGGTCAGACGATCTTCTTTTTTCAAAAGAGAATCCGGTATACCAACTTTGCCGTAATCATGAAGAAGGGCCGCGATCCTCACCATTTCCCGATACTGGGAATCGAGTCCAAGCATATCACAGGTTCCGGCGGCAAACTCTGCAACCCACTCTGAATGACCTTTTGTCACGGGATCCCTTGCGTCTATAGTGGAAACGAGCACCTTGAGGACGGACTTGAGCTGCTTCTCTCTTGCATCCAGGTGTTGAATATGCCTTATACATATTCCAATTATATGGGAAACGCCCATGAGTAAGCTGACATCACTTTTTACGAGATGCCTTTTCGATTTGATATTGTCGACAGCAAGGACTCCAAGGCTTTCATTGTCGCAGACAATGGGACAGCAGATGAAGGCCCTCGCCCCCATTCTCCTTGCCAGCTCTATGCTTCGCGGGGACAGGTCCTCTTCTATATCGTCGATATCATTGATAAGAAACGGCTTCTGGGTTCGGTAGGAAACAACAAACACACCCTTGGAGTCGGGCCTGTTCAAATGAAACGAGATTCTTTTCAGAAAAAGATACTGCTCATCTGTATAACCGAATCCACCAAAAAATACCAGGTGCTCTTTCTTGTTATCTGCAAGCATCAACATTCCACGATCATAATCCAGCCTTTTTTCCAGGACCGAGACTATCCCATTCAGCATATCGTTTAATGTTGTATACCTGTTTATAATCTGCCCGATCTCCCTTGCCAGCCTTGTATTATTGTAATTAATGTCTATCTGTTCAACAAGGCGTTCACCTGAATCCCTGAGATTCTCAAGAGCCCTTGCCAGCTCCTGCTTGTCTATATGCTCGCCGAACCATACCATAAGCAGCAAGAAAGAAAGAAGCGCAGAGATAACCCAGGGAGAAATGGTTGCCGGCAACAGCAATACGGAAAGAACGACTCCGGCAAACGAGCCGACCACAAAAAACTTTCTAACCCGTCTGAAATGATCTGAAAATGTATTCTCCCAGCGTATGATATACCTGCAAACCTTTCCTCCGCGGAAAATACATTCAGGATGTTCGATCTCGGGGAGCCTGTTATTGAAAATGGTGCATATAGCCTCGAAAAACCCTATTCTGTTCTCACACTGAAAGGATCGTTCGGTAACTCCCGGATAAGGAGTCACGGTTATCTCAACCTTGTCATAGGCAAGACGCCTAGATTCATGTTTGGCAGATCTTGTGAACTTTGACGATGCTTTGCCGATCATCTCATAAACCTTGGCAGGATGAACCATGCCAAGCACATATTGCCTCATGGCCCCTATGCTCTCGGGAGATGCGGCAAATCGTCCGGCTTCACGGGCGATATTGGGATTACCCGTAAGCTTCACCAGACGTTCATAAAACAGATCAATCTGGCGTTGTGTAAACCAATGGCCTTGGTCCTCCACTTCATACGGCTTCATGTCCGCATAGGCCAGCAAATCAGAAATGTTGACATGCGGGTACCTGCGCCTGAGCATCTGGAGGTATGTATGAATTATACGGCTGTTGTACAGGGGGGGCTCAAAACGATCCATTGACGAAGGCAGGGCTTGGCTAATATCCATCTCGATTCCCCATAAGTAATAACGAAGGATCTTGTGTCCTTGCGGGCTTAAACAGCGTTTCTCTTCGGTATTAGTAATGAATAAAATTCGGGAGAATATATAACATAAGTGATATGAGTTTTTCAAGAATTTAAGATAGTTAATTTGGAATAAATTAAATTGATGGCAAAAATGCCCATCCGCTGATTCATGGTTAATCCTCGTCCCATGTAATCTGTGGAGGTTTACGCAAGGGCAACCTCTTATATTTGAACTTGGGGTAACCTATCATCATCGCTGCAAAGCATGAATGCCCTGGCGGAAGTCCCAGCAATTCCTTCAGAGGTGCCCATCGCTGGGCTGCTGCTGTTACAAAACCAGCCCAGCAGGTGCCTAAACCAAAACAAGGGGCAGCCAGATCCAGGTGTGTCATGGCGATCACACAGGCGGACTGCACCACCGAGCTGCCTTTTTCACCGTATGCAAGAATAAGATGAGGAGCCCCCCTGCATATCCGGTCTCTTCCTTTTTCCCATGCATCGATAACAGGCTCTAAGTCCATGGAGGAAAGTATTGCAGGATGCCTTTTTGATATATTTTTCATCCAGTCGATAACACTGGCGGCAATCTCACCTACCTTGTCCGCCGAATATATAACATGCCATTTTACGGGCTGGGCGTTATGCCCGGAAGGTGCATAGGAGGCAAGATGAATCAGCCTGCAAATAAGCTCCTTTTCCACGGGCTTGCTTTTATATACCCTGATGGAACGCCGATACCTGTAGAAAAATTCCAGTGATTCGGATGAAACAGGCGGTGTAACGGGAGAAAGAGGACAATCATCCGGACCCATGATCCTGTGGTGGAACGCACCCTGCGGGCACACGGCTACACAATGCCCGCACTCGATGCATGAAGTTTCTGCGCCCGCAGCAGGCCTGGGACACTTATCTGCCTCATGGTGAATTATCTCCATGGGACATACATTGGCGCATATGCCGTCTTTCAGACATTTTTGTTCATCTATTTCAAAAAGATCCGATCGCATAACTGCCGCCTCCAACTAACATGAAATTTATTTCATTTGACTCAATGGGTGAATTATATTAAATAAATACAAATTACAAGCACGATCGCAGCTTGTATAGATCAGAATTCTTCTATACCATCACCTATGGATGTGAACCCAGATGAGTTACATACATACCCTTTCAACCTGCTCAGAAGCCAAAAAAAATTTTATCGCCGTCTTGACGCTCTTGTGCATCCTCGTATTCAATATCCTTTCCCCTGGTATATCCCATGCGACAAGAGTCTATTTAAGCTCAAGTCATTATTCAGGTATCGCTCCCCTGGAGGTGGAGCTTACTGTCAGCGCAACCAGTGATACAAGGCAGGTATTATCCTTCACCATATTCTACGGTGACGGAACACAGGAAACGGTTGAAACCAACGAATTTACTTATACGTTTACCCATACCTACCAGGCTGGATACTTTCGTCCTTACTGTGCCGCAACCATGACAAGCGGCACGTCCCCGCAGTCAGATCCCATTCCGATCATTGTCGGACTTTGGCGTTTCAAGACAGGCGATGATGTGGACAGCTCGCCGGCAATCGGACCCGGCGGTACTAATGGAATAGTCTATGTCGGTTCTGATGACGGCAATCTCTATGCTCTAGACGCGCAAACAGGCGCCGAGTTATGGAAATTCCAAACCGGCAGCAGAATACAAGCATCTCCTGTCGTGGATACATCCGAGGACGAAGAGGGTATCATTTATTTTGGTTCTACTGATGGAAAACTTTATGCACTCAATGCTCAAGGCCGCCTGATATGGCAGGTCGATTTCGGCGAACCCATCTACACGAGCCCGGCTGTGGGCGAGTATATCTATGTAGGTGTTTCAGACAACAGGCTCTATTCTGTCACAACTTCCGGAACCATAGGAAGAAGCTTTGCTGTGGACGGAGCCATTGTGTCATCGCCTTCCATCGGTTTTGATGGCAAGCAGGAAATTGTCTATTTCGGTTGCACCGACAATTATCTCTACGCAGTGTATGGCGACAGCATGCGTCTTAAATGGAAGTTCAGGACCAATGCCCCTGTTTACGGATCACCGGCCATTGCGGCAGACGGCAGGATCTATTTCGGGGAATGCCAGCTTCATTCAGCAAACGATTACAACTTCAGTTTTTATTGTTTAGATATCGATGGAACGCTTGACTGGTGGCTGGACACTGGCGTAGGAGTATACGGCTCTCCTGTAATAGGCAATGACCTGGTATTCTTTGGTACTGTCAACAATCAATTCTACGCAATGTTCCTGGATGGAGGCGTGGCATGGTCGCTCCAGGGGAACGACGACTTCAATTCCGCACCTGCCGTCGGTGATAATGGAATAGTTTATGCCGGGAACAACAACGGGTCCTTTTACGCCATACAGGAGCCGGATCCGCGCAGGGATCCGAAAGATCGCCGCGATTGGGCTTTGATAACCGGTGACGCCATACTCTCGTCTCCCGCCATTGGCCCCGACGGAACAATCTATTTCGGCTCGAGGGACGATTACGTGTATGCGGTAAGGCCGAACGACATGTCAGGTCCGGAAGGACAATGGCCTATGTTCCGATACAACTGGAAGCATACGGGAAAAGCTGAAGGTATAAAAATACCTGATATAATCTCCACTGTTCCATCAAGGAATGACGCCGAGGTTCCCATCACAACGAATAAGATCACCATCAATTTTGCATCCCATATATCCAGAAGCGATATTGATGTCGGGTCGTTTGTCCTGGAAAAAACTGATAATAAAACCGGAGAAAAGATCCAGGTTGACGGATCAGCTGATTTGGATGTACTGGATGACGATATCCTCGCGGTGACCTTCACTCTCCCCAAAGGCATCAGCCTGGAATACGATACAACCTATACGGCAAAAATATATTACACCCCTCCTGTAACTGAAACAGAAGAAGACACTGGGGAGAGCACACCAGAGCGCCAAATCTTTTCCTATGATTTCAGAACAGAACTCGAACCGGAAGAAGATCCAAATCCGGACCCCACCGCTGCGTTTTGTTTTGTTCAAACCCTGTTGCAATAACTGTTATTAATGGGTTACTTCCGCCGAAGAAATGACCTGTAGATTGTCACACTCAAATTCATGCTGAAAACCAGAAAAATCAACACCAACGAGGTACCGTACTGCAAATGACGGGTAGCTTCAATTTCAGTGCCCGCAGTTGCAAGAACATAAATATGATACGGGAGCGCCATAACAGAGTCAAAAATCGAACCGGGCAGCCTTGTCGTATAGAAGACAGCAGCAGTAAACATTATAGCCGCGGTTTCGCCTGCTGCCCTGCTCAATGAAAGAATAGCCCCTGTAAGTATTGAAGGAAGGGCTGCTGGCAATACCACCCTGTAAATCGTTTGCCACTGAGTAGCACCCAGCCCAAGCGACGCCTCCCTGTATGTATCCGGAACCGACCGTAACGCCTCTTCTGATGCCCCGATAACAACCGGTAATGTGAGGATCCCAAGGGTCAAAGCCCCTGAGATGATACTTACCTGCAATTTCAAATATGTGACAAAAAAAGCCAATCCGAACAGACCGAAAACCACGGACGGGATACCGGCAAGATTATTCACAGCAAAGCGAATAAACCTTACCAGTTTTCCTTGCCTTGCATATTCGTTCAAATAGATAGCCGTTGCAACACCAAGGGGCATTGAAACCAGAATCGCCCCGACACTCAGGTATATGGTTCCAAGGATACATGGAAAGATTCCTCCCTTTGTCATTGACGCATATGGAGGTTCTGTTAAAAATTCCCATGTTATGGCATGCCAACCGTTTCTAACCATAAACCATACAACAATCATAAGGGCTGCGACATTTATCACAGCGCTCAGCCCAAAAACAAAAAAAACTAAAAATTGCACTAAATCTTTCCCAGACTGAAATGCAGAAAAATCAGTATTATTTTTATGCGTATATCTGAAATTCATATCTTTGCCGCAAAATGAGAAATTAGTTTTTCACCATTCGATCAAGCCGCCCTCCGGAACCGTTTTCCGCACACGATTCTAGTTTATCGGCATACTGGAAAACGTTCACGGATCACGGTTATAAGTCATAGAGTCGCGGTTCCTGTCTGCCTGTGTTTATACGATACGTAATCGGCAATAGAATTAAAAACAAAGTTGAAAGCCAGCAGTACCAGACCAATGGCAAAAAGGGCGTGGTAGTGATCGCTGCGGAATGGAGCTTCGGCCATTTCAGCAGCAATTGCCGCGGGCATAGGCCGAACAGGATCAAACAAGGATTCCGGTATAATGGCTGCCCCTCCTGATACCATCAATACAACCATGGTTTCACCTATTGCTCTGGACATACCCAGTATTACGGCCGTACTCACCCCGGGCAGGGATGCTGGCAGAATCACCTTGAAAATGGTTTCCAAATGATTAGCTCCAAGGGCCAGCGATGCCTCCTTCAATTCTCCTGGCACAGCACAAATAGCATCTTCTGAAATAGTACAGATTGTCGGAATAGACATAAAAGCAAGCATCAGTGAAGCATTAAACAGATTCAGGCCGGTAGCGATATCAAAAAAATCCTGGAGGAAAGGCGCCACCAGCACCATTCCAAAAAAACCGACCACCACCGAAGGTATGGACGCAAGTAATTCCATGAGCGGCTTTACGGCTTCCCTTATCCCGGGAGAAGCTATCTCGGCCAGATAGATCGCTGTCATGATCCCAAGAGGCACGGAAATTAATGCGGACACAACGGTCACAAAAAATGAACCCGCAATAAGCGGAAAAATGCCGAAATCTGGAGGATCTGCTGTTGGATACCAGAATCGTCCAAATAAAAAATCCCTGATGCCTACTTTCTGAAATATAGGTATTCCTTCATGTATCAGGAAAAAAAGTATCAACAAGAGAAAAGCTATGGATACAAAGGCTATCGAGAAAAATATTCCCTTGATCACCTTATCTTGAGTATCATGTTTCATATTATTGTAATTTTAAATAATCTGATCCAGTTTGTAGTTTTTTAATACGCCCCCGCCATTTCCGGCGAAGCGCAACGCAGCAGACGGACTTTTACCATGAAAACACCTCCGAGGCCGGGGAGAAGGACGGCCATGTTTTCATGCCCGTGGGTGATTGCTGCTAATCATGAAAGTTTACGAAGCTGTTATTAATACAGGGGAACATAACCTGTCTTGGCAACAAGTTTTTGTCCTTTTTCCGGATGCAACATGAAATTTATAAAATCCCTTGTTATTCCCTCTGGCCATCCACGTGTAAACATGAACAAAGGACGGCTTATGGGATATGCTGCTACGTTTCCAATGGATGCCTTGACACCGTTTACAGATATTGGCTTCAAGTTTCCATTCAGGTAGGATATACCGATATAACCAATGGCATACTTGTTTTTTGCAACGGCCTGCGCAACCGTTCCATTTGAAGCCTGAAGTAGAGCCGCGGGAAACACCCTGGCCTTTTTCATCACTTTTTCCTCCCAGATCTCATACGTTCCGGAAGAAGTGTCTCTGGATATGACAACAATCCTTTTGTCAGGGCCTCCCAGAACTTTCCAATTTCTTGTCCTGCCAGTGTAGATATCCTTCAATTGCTTCAACGTAAGGTTATTTACAGGATTTTGTGGATGCACAACCGGCACTATACAATCATACGCAACTGCAAACGGTACTGGATATGCGCCCCTTTCCACAGCGAGTTTTATCTCCTTGGGCTTTATAAACCGTGATGAATCGGCAATATCTGTTGTTCCGTCTATAAGCGCTTTAATTCCGTTTCCCGACCCGCCCCCTGACACCAATATGTTAACTCCAGGATATTCTTTCAAAAAAGCCTCTGCTGCTTTTTGGGCTATGGGCAAAACAGTTGTGGATCCTTTTATTACTAATGTTTCGGCAAAAAGAACAGATGATCCCCCAAAGAACAATACAATAAAACAGACAAGCAAGCTTCCGCACTTGCCTGATCTGTTGCGTCCATGCCATGGTCTTTTTTTCATTTGCCATTCTCCTTGTTGCTAAGTATCTATAATTAGAAATATCCCCATCATGTCCATGTCGAAACAAAGAATATAACTTTCGATATATCCTTCTAAACTCGTTTATAATTGATTCATGACAATCCTGTTACAAACAATAAAAATTATGATTACAATTTTCGATTAACTGCCGGCTGTAGCGGTCCACAATTTTTGGACATTTTATTGTCTAAATTTTCATGCCGCCCT
>CAYVIE010000112.1:0-10624 GCA_964451355.1 uncultured Desulfobacteraceae bacterium | reverse complement strand
ATAATGTGTTTTTCGTAGGGGCGGGGTTTACCCCCGCCCGTTTGCAGAATGCAGGTTATACCGGCGCGATGGTGTAAACACCCAGAGTCTGTCCAGCCATCCAGACAAGTCTCCCCGTAATGAGATTTTTATAAAAATTTATGATGTCATGCTTGATGGACTTTTTATTAGTCCATCGTGCTTAGTAGCTATAACAAGAGAAAAGAACGGTCAAACAATCATTTTAAATATTCCCCAAAAAACATTGCGGAAAATAACCGGATTCCCGGGTATTTTTTTAATAACAAATTTTTTCTTATGTATCGCCAGCAACGTTGATTCGGGAAACACCCTCGTACAGGAATAAACTAATATATAAATGTAAAAACATTTGTGGCATGGGTGAACATCATTTTTTTTGCTTGACATATGTTCAGGTTCAGGTATTTTGTAAATATATATTTTACGTAAAGGTTAAGTTAGCTTTGATTCATATCTCTAACAACGCGAATTTGTTAATCCATCAGCCCGAGCATGAACAAAAGACCACAACAACAAAAAACAAAACAAGGAGGGGCAATGAAAAGGGGGTTGTTTCTTGTCGTCCTATTGGCGGGATTTATTTTATTCCCAATGCAGGCGCTTGCAGGTGGCAGTTCATCAAATTCATGTGATACGCGGTATCCAGTTGTACTAGCCCATGGCATGGGCGCCTCTGCTGAAATCCTAGGCATAATCGATTACTGGTGGGGGATAGAAGACGCACTGGAAGATGAGGGTTGCGAGCTTTATATAACCTCGGTCAACGGAATGGACAGCACGGCCAACAAGGCCGCTGACTTCAAACGTCAGGCCCTTCAAATTCTTGCAGCTTCCGGAGCGTCCAAGCTCAACATCATCGGCCACTCCCATGGAACACTCTACACCCGTTACGCCATTTCCAACCTTGGCCTTGCACCTTACGTTGCAACGCATACAAGCCTTGCAGGCCCTCACAGGGGCAGCAAAATAGCAGACCTTCTAATGTACAGTTTGAATGATGACCTGATCAATCTCATCGGTGGTTCACTCGATTTTATATACGCTTTTGTTTTCGGTGACACAAACCCGGACAGCATTCAAAACGGTTATGACCTGTGCACCGATTACATGACCCAGGTATTCAACCCGAATACCCCGAATATGCCTGGAGTTTACTATCAGAGCTGGGCGGCGAAAGCCAAGACATCATGCCCCAGTGTTATTCTCGAACCGACATGGCTGATCCTCCTGGTACAAGAAGGTGCAAATGATGGCCTGGTGAGTGTAGAGAGCGCCAAATGGGGGAACTTTCGTGGAGTTGAAGACGCAGCGTGGTGGAGTCCTGGTTGTGATCATCTGAATATGGTGGGCCAACTCTTCGGCTTTACCCCTGGATTTGATGCTCCGGACTTCTTCGTGGATATAGTTAGCGAACTCAAAGGATGGGGGTATTAATTCTTATTAGATCCTGATCTGAAACCTGAATATGCGTTACTTCCAATCTGTTCCGGAAATATCCTGCTTACAAGGATAAAACTGGAACCAGTACTTCGGGGGCCGATTATTCGGCCCCTTTTACTTTTGTTGTATTTTTTGGACGAAACGATTTGAAAATAGAAAGTAAAAAACAAAAATCTGAAAAAAATGAACCTGGAGAAAAAATTGAACCGTAAAATAGCCGCATTCATCGTTTTATGCTTTGGATTGGCAGCCATAGGTTATCTGCTCTATCCCAGGGAGCATACTGGGCCTGACTACATATTTGACAGTTCATATAATATCACCCTGGATGATGTTAACCAGGCACACCGGGTTTTGCGGCCCCCCAAACAAAACGATGACAAAAAAGGCGCCTCCGGGGATAACGAACAGGAAGATAAAAAATTCAATGAAAAAATATGGGATCTGTTTTCAGAAGGACTAATAAATACCCACACCACACTGCGATACTTCAAGTTCCTTTCATACAAATTCAGGAAGGCCAAAAACATGGCTGAGCATCTGGAAATGGTAAAAGCCTACCTAGACAAACATTTTCCCCCGAAAGAAGCCCAAATCCTTTTTGATACATACCAGAAGTATCTTCAGTGCGAAATTGACCTTGCAGATGAATACAAGAATTTTGGCACTGCCACCACTACTGAAGAAGCGCTCGCGATCCTGAAAAGGATACAAGATTTCAGGCGCCAGAGGCTGGGTACAGAATTGGCTGACAAGCTTTTCGGTGCCGAGGTCAAAGCCAAGGAATATGCCTTGCGAAGAGCGCAGATCATCTTAAGGGACGACCTGTACGGAGAAGAAAAAGAAGCCCTTATTGCAAAACTCAATCAGGACATGTGGGGTGATGAGGCAGATAAGGTGGAAAAGCACCCCAATCCATATAACCGGTACCAGGAAAAGCTCAAAATTTATCAGAAAGACCTGGCCGAACTTCCATCCGAAGAAGAAAAGAAAGCAAAAATCGATGAGTTCAGAAAAGAATTCTTTCCACCTGAGGTAGTGGCCAAATTTGATGAAATAGACAAACAGGTCGAGCAGGAGAAACAAAAAGAAGAGGATTACAAAAGCCGGGAGGCGGCCATACTCGAAGATCAGAACTTAAGCCAGGAGGAAAAACAACAAGAGATACAAAAACTCCAGGACGAAATGTTCGGAAAAGATGCTGACGCCTTCCGCCGTCGCCTCGCCATTGAAAGGGGAAGAGAGGAATTCATAAAATCCCACCAGAAAAAAGAGTAAGCAGTCGGGAATTTTCATGAACCAGGCCTTTTTTACTACAAATGATGCGGCCGTGGGCCAAGAACTCCAAAAAATATGAAAGTGAGCATAACCAGGCCTGAGAGATATACAATCCAGTCCCCGAACCTTGAATAAAATGTTTTATGGGAATATATCCCGAACCTTGAATAAAATGTTTTATGGGAATATATCCTGATATTATCACTTATGGCTTGGCGCGTAAAAAGATCGGTCCGTTTCACCACACAACCATCTGGAGCAATTATTCCTGAAATACCCGAATTGGCAGCCCTTAAAAAATAACGCCTGTTTTCAACAGCCCTTACCCTTACGGAGTTGAAATGCAACAGGGGCATGCGTGTTCTGCCGAACCAGGCATCGTTTGACAGGTTTACAAGCAGGGTTGCTCCTTCGTCTTGAACCGATTTTCGCACATGATCCGCATAAAGGGCTTCAAGGCAGATGGAGAGCCCTATCTTTCCTGCGGGGGTTGCAAAAGATGACCTGCCGCGACCCGCGTTAAAATGCTCTGGCGCCCTGTAATACCTTCCGAGCATATCGACGGCTGGAGCGGTCTCGGCATAAGGCAAAAGAATGTGCTTGTCGTATCTCTGGAGAATGCCGTCTCCAGTGACTATGTATGCACAATTTGTGACTATGCGCTGGTCCCCGGCCTCTTTTTCAAAAACTCCACCTGAAACAAGGACACCGTTTCTGCCTGCTGCACGGGCAAGACCCGCGAAAAAGGCGGAATCAGCCTTTGCCGGATCATTTATAACTGTCTCAGGCCATATGATGAGCCTGGCTTGCTTTTCATCCCGGGAGTTTTTTGAAGAAGCACTTCCCATTACAGAAAGATCAAGATAGGTCTTGATCCTGTGGTAAAACCCCATTCCGCTCCACCGATCAGCCAGGGAGAAATTCCCTTGCACCAGAGTGACAGAAATACTGGTGCCTGTTTTTTTTGAACCACACTTGTGGTGGTATTCCGGATGCATCCATAAAACCGCTTGACCGTATCCAGCCCAGAGAAAAAACAAACCAAGCAGGACAAAGGCATGATTGAAACGCCGCCATGAAAAACTCTCACCACGCCGCAATAACAAAAACCGGCGCAAAATTTCCGCAACCAGGGCATTGATCAGGACAAGGAAGAACGAAAGCCCGTATACGCCAAAAAAATCCGCTGATTGCAATAAAAGAGGGAACTGAACAAGGCAATACCCGATATCCCCCCACGGCACGAAAAACGGAAGGCGCGTCCTGGTAAATTCCCAGAGAACCCACCACGAAGGGAAAAAAAGAAAAAAGAAAACCGATTCGAGCCGGATCCTGCAAACAGAAAACCCACCCAGAAAAAGGAGGAAACAAACAAAAAAAGGAAGAAAGACGAATAGAATCACGAAAAGCAATGCTGATGTAAGTGAGACATGATAGTGTATCAAAAGGGGTTCGTACAACCAATACCCTATAAAGAGGGTGCTCGAGACGGCAAAACCCGCTCCGAGGCCAAACATGCCCCACCACCCTTTTGTCTTGTCCAAAGCGAATATCAAGGGAACGAGACATACGAAACCCAGCAAGGAAAGCGAAGGATAATAGAGGGAGAGCGCCTGGAATAGAGGGGTAAGCAGAGCGGGCCACCAGGGAATCAATCCTTTTTTTCCACCAGCAAGATACGCCATAAGCAGCAACGCAACCTTTTCAAATCAGGCAACCGCATGAAATTCCGTATCACCGGAACCGAGTTATCCCGTTTCCGCCCGGTTCAGCCTGCAAGTCATCATTCCGGAACCACGTCAGGACGGCCGATCCTGAAAGCGTGGAAGCCGAATGAACGCAGGGTCTCTGTATCATAGAGGTTCCTGCCATCGAAAATCACAGGAGTTTTCAAGGAATCCTTTATTGCCGCAAAATCGGGATTACGGAACTGGAACCAATCCGTGACAACAGCCAGGGCATCGGCGCCGTCTAACACACCGTACTGGGAATCCTCTATGCTTACATAGGGATTCTCCCCTATGGCCTCTGCCGCTTTTAACGCCGCAGCCGGATCATATGCCCTGATTTTCATTCCTTTTGCTGTCAGGACTTCAATAATATCAAGGGCAGCAGAAAAACGGACATCATCGGTGTTTGCCTTGAACGCCAGTCCCCACATTGCAAGAGTCTTTCCATCCACGCCGCCACGGGTGTCAAAATATTTCATAACTTTCTGAGCCAGAACCTTCTTCTGTCTCTGGTTTACCCCATCCACCGCGCAAAGAAGTTCAGGCGAATACTTGTTTTGCTGAGCAAGCCTGATCAAGGCGGCGACGTCCTTTGGAAAGCACGAGCCTCCATAACCTACTCCGGGGTATATGAAATGATAACCTATACGGTGATCAGCTCCTATCCCGTTCCTCACATGGGCCACATCCGCTCCGACCCGCTCGCATATATTGGCTATCTCGTTGATGAATGATATCTTTGCCGCAAGCATGCAGTTTGCTGCATACTTGGTCATCTCCGCGCTTTTTTCATCCATGAATATGATCTTGTCCCGGCTCCTTGCAAAAGGCGCATACAGCTTTGCCATGCGTTTCCTGGTCCGGCTGTCCGTGGTTCCGATTATTATCCTGTCGGGCTTCATGAAATCGTTGACAGCATCACCCTCTTTAAGGAATTCAGGGTTTGATACCACGAAAACCTCATGAGCTTTCCCGCACCTGCTCATAACATCCTTTATTCTGCCGGTAACCATAGCGGCAGTACCCACCGGAACCGTGGACTTGTTAACAAATATGAGAGAATTTTCCAAAAGCTCTGCTGTTTCATCTGCTACCCGCAATACCGCCGTCAGATCGCATGAGCCATCCGGCAAAGGAGGGGTGCCGACGCAGTTGAACAAGACTTCAGCCGATTTAAGACCTTCTGAGAGGGATGTTGTAAAAGAAAGCCTTCCTTCCCGGCTGTTCCGGCTTACAAGAGCCTCAAGACCTGGTTCATATATATGTATCTTTCCCGCCCTTAACCGCTCAACAACACCCGGATCTATGTCAACACAGGTAACCCTGTTACCCATTTCAGCAAAGCATGCAGCGGTTACGAGCCCTACATACCCAGTGCCGACAATACATAAACGCATAAGGCTGCCTCCTTTGTGCTGCTCTTTTCCATCTTCTGGCACGCATCCTGAGGAAGCAGGGCGGGTTCCGCAGGCAACACAATGAATAAAGCCGGGCCGAAACAGAACCCAAACATTATTTGGATGGGTGCGTGAAAAGCAAACAGTAACAAAATAATTGGTGCCTGGGGCGGGAATCGAACCCGCACGGGGACATAGCCCCAAGGGATTTTAAGTCCCTTGCGTCTACCAATTCCGCCACCCAGGCAAAAAAGATATCCTGCTGTTCATGGAAACAGCTATTATTTCGCAAGCATTTGATCCGGAAAATTTGATTGCGCCCGTCACAGGACAAAAAAGATATGTTGTGTGCCATAATTAAATCAACAAAAAAAAGCAACCTCAAAAGGATACTATCACGGCGATAGGCGCCTTGCCCTGAAACCCGGCATCTGGTATGTACATTGAACCTTGTAACATTTTACAATTCTTTTGAAATCATCGATCAATCCATGATTGAAAATGCTTTTTTACGAGATTATCAAACATAACCTTTAAAACAACAAGCATCATTAAAGGAAACAGAAAAGGAAACAGACAGGTAAACAGGATATGATCGGCAATAAGATCAAACCGAGAAACACGGAACCGGTCGTCCTTGCGTCAGGCTCTCCAAGGCGCAGCCGACTTCTTGAGCAGGCAGGAATAGCGTTCGACATCATTTTGAGCCGGATCGATGAATACATAGACCAGACCCTTCACCCGGCTGAAGCGGCAAGAAACCTTGCAGAGGCTAAAGCAAAACAGGTGGCGGGCAAGCGTCCCGATGCCTGGATAATCGGTGCTGATTCCATCGTAGTCATCGATGATCAGATTCTAGGTAAACCCAAATCAAGGACGGAAGCAAAGGAAATGCTAAGAGCCTTGAGCGGGAGAACCCATATTGTATATACGGGATATGCCATAATTCACCCCAAAAACACATACTGTTATTCGGATGTAGCTGAAACCAGGGTTAGCTTCAAAAGACTATCAGAAAATGAAATTGATTGGTATACGGCAACTCCTGAACCCTATGACAAGGCAGGCGGATATGCGCTCCAGGGAACCGGGGCATTCATGATAACAATGATAGAGGGTTCACCTACAAATGTGATAGGCCTGCCATTGTGCGAGGTAATCGACTATCTTTACAGACAAGGCATACTTAACTGATACTTAACTTTTCATGCCCGGAGGTGATTGATGCTGATCATGAAAAGTTTGTACAAATTAACCGAGCGGAGACTTTAAATAATGCAACTGGAGTTCAAAGCAAGGATAGACAATATTTTAAACCGAATTTCAAAGGCTGCAAGGGCTGCCGGCAGGGATCCATCGGATATCACACTTGTGGCCGTCAGTAAGACCTTTCCGGCCGAAACCGTTGCCGCGGCGAATGATGCCGGCCTTGACACTTTTGGTGAAAACTATGTGCAAGAGGCTTTGAAAAAGATCGAAGCCCTTTCCGGAAGGTCCATACACTGGCATTTTATAGGCCACCTGCAATCCAACAAGGCAAAAGCCGCTGTTAAGCATTTCCAGCTTATCCATTCCATCGACAGGATGACACTTGCAAAGGCCGTGGCAAAAGAAGCAAAAAAAAACCGGAAGGTCCAACCAGTTCTTGTGCAGGTCAATATCGGCAGAGAAAAAACAAAGTCCGGTGTCGATCCTGACAAGACAGCGTCATTCATACATGAAATATGCGGACTTGATGGCATAGAAATCCGCGGTCTCATGGCTATACCCCCCTATACCCGGAACCCCGAGGACGCCAGGCCGTATTTCAAGGCCCTTGCCCGGCTATTCGAAAAGATCCGCAAGGAGTTCAGCGAACTTTCCGGATTCTCGGAACTATCAATGGGAATGTCAGGAGACTTCGAGGTGGCCATAGAAGAAGGCGCTACCATTGTCAGGATAGGAACCGCTATCTTCGGTGAAAGAAGATGAAAATTTTGCTCCACGCATGCTGTGGCCCATGCGCAGTATATCCGGTAAGGGTCCTGAGGGAGCAGGGCTGGGATGTAACCGCATATTTCTACCGCCATAACATACACCCGTATACCGAGTGCCGGAAAAGGGAAGACGCCCTGCTCGGGTTTGCAAAAAAAATCGATATGAGGGTAATCGTCTCTCCAGGATACGAGTTGGAAGAGTTCATACGGGGAGTCGTATTCAGGGAATCAGAAAGATGCCGTATGTGCTATTTCAAACGGCTCGAGGCAACCGCGCATATTGCAAAACATGGGCGGTTTGATGCGTTTACGTCCACACTTCTATACAGTAAGTTTCAGCGCCATGACCTCATCAGGGAAACGGGCGAGGCCATTGGGAAAAACACAGGTATTACATTTCATTACCAGGACTTCAGGCAGGGATGGAAAGAGGGAATAAACGAATCCAGGAGTCTTGGTATGTACAGGCAGCAATACTGCGGGTGCATATACAGTGAGAAGGAAAGATTTTTCAAAGAAAAAGGCAAACAGACAAATTGATCTCACAGGGAAAAGAGAAGCGCTCTCCCTGTAAAGCCCGTTCATCTCCGTATCAAAGGCAGCAAAGAGGGGAAAAAGATGTACAGAAATTTCCTGTACTGCATCATTGCCATCATAATCCTGAACACCGGATCATTGAACCCCGCTGCCTTTTCTGATAACGAGATTGCTTCTCCGCTGTTGAATATATTAATCGCCATACTTCTGGCAATTATTTTCGAAAGGATCAACCATGCCGCGTTCAGAAATCTTGCATCAAGGGCGCGGCTTTTAAACCGCAAGGAGGCCGACGCCGCGTTTTCATCCATTGAGAACCGCCACCTGATACTCGCACTTGTCCTGTTTGCATCAGACATCATAATATTCAAAATCGACGACATGGCGGCCGCGATACCGCTTTTTTCTGTTCCGTCGCTTAATGCGGCCCTGATGCTCGTGATCTTTTCCCTGTATCTTGTAATCGTGTGGACACATGCATACAAAGTGTTCAGCGCCTTTTCCAACCAGGACGTATCAAGGGAAAACTACATCAAGACACAGCTTGGATTCTGTATCCCGGTATTTCTTCCATGGCTTCTGGTTACAGGCGTATTCGATCTGGTCGACAGGCTTCCCTTTGAAGGGCTCAGGCTGTGGCTCGAAACCGAACAAGGCCAGTTTGTTTGTTTCGCAGTCTTTCTTATTGGAATCGCGACACTCGGCCCCGCAGCGATATGGAGGCTTTGGGGATGCTCTCCCCTGCCAGAAGGCATGTGGCGAAACCTGATCACCGCCATATGCAGAAAAGCCGGCCTGAAATTCAAGGAAATCCTGGTATGGCCCTTATTCGGCGGATCCATGATCACCGCCGGTGTCATGGGGATCATCGCTCCTTTCCGCTATCTCCTGGTGACTCCCGGCCTTTTGTCATCTCTGTCACCGGATGAAACAGCAGCGGTTTTTGCCCATGAAATCGGGCATGTGAAACACAAACACATCTGGTTCCACCTCTTTTTTCTTGCCGGCTTCCTCGTCATTTTCTCTTTCTTCCTGAACCTGGAGATGATCTCGTGGAATATCGGCATGCTTGCGGCAGGATTGGACCCATTTTCACCGGACAAAGCCGGAATCATTGCCACCCTGGTCACAGCCTCATCTATTTTCTTCTTTTTTGTCTATTTCAGGTATATCTTCGGCTTTTTCCTGAGGAATTTTGAACGGCAGGCCGATCTTTTTGTTTTTATGTTTTTCCCAAGCCCACTGCCCCTTATCTCCACATTTGAGAAAATCGCATACACCAGCGGGCAGGATCCATCCAGGCCCAACTGGCATCATTACAGCATCAAGGAAAGGATCGACTTCCTGGCAGCGTGTGAAAAAAATCCAGGACTGATCCAGGAACATCACAGGAAGGTCAGATACGGGATAGCCATCTTTTCCGTGGTTCTTATCCTGTCCGGGACCATGTTATACAGCCTTGAGAGAAATCCCGGGAATTCGTTTATCATAGGTGATCTCATGCAACGAGTTGTGGAGGCAAGGCTTGACAATCCCCCCACAAATCCCCTTACCCTGAACTGGATGGCTGATATTCTCCTGGAAAGAAAATGCTATGAAAAAGCAATCGTTGCATACAAGAAAGTTCTTCTTCTCGATCCATATGAGGTGCACGCGCTAAACAACCTGGCGTGGCTGTTTGCTACCTCGCCGCAGCCTGAAATCAGGGATCCAAAAACAGCCCTGGAACTGGCGCTCAGGGCGGTTCAGATATCACGACAACCCTACATACTTGATACACTTGCCGCAGCATACGATGCCAACGGGATGCCGGAAATGGCCGTAAGAATCCAGAAGGCTGCAGTCGCAAGCGTATCACCAGACCAGAAAAAGGATTTTGAAAAGCGTTTGAAAATATATATAAACAAGATGAGACGGAAAAAAGGCGGCATCTGATACGAGTTCAAATGGCCCCCCCACCCTCCACCGGCCGGGACTAAACCGCCCTCGGGCGGTTGATGGCCTTTACCGTGAAAATTCCTCCATAGCCATGGTGAAAAACAGTCTTGTTTTCATGCTCGGGGGTGATTGCAGCCAATCATGAAAGTTTACGAGTCCATCACTAATAATTTCAGGCCAATATCTTATTTTCCGTCGCTGACTCAGGAGCTTTGCATTTCAAGGCGGCTTTGGCTCCTGCCGCCTATTCGCCTAGCCCAAGTTTAACAGGTGGTTTTTAAAAAGCTGTAATATCAACCTGTTGCAT
>CAYVIE010000111.1:0-10697 GCA_964451355.1 uncultured Desulfobacteraceae bacterium | reverse complement strand
TGGCGAAGCCACGACCTTTGGGTCAGCAACGTCAAAACCCATCAGCTTTGTTTTTCCAGCTCTGTATGCGGAAACCTCATCAGGGTTTTCCTCAAGGACCGAATCGATGACCTGCTCCAGTTCGGATTCATCGCTTACCTGGACAAGTCCCTTCTCCTCGACGATCTTTTTCGGGGATCCCCCGCTTTGCGCCATTTCGGCAAAAACGGTTTTTGCTATCTTCCCGCTGATAACACCTTCCTCGATGAGCCCGACAAGCTCCGCAAGCTGGGAAGGCACGATGGGTGAATTTTCAATGCCTATACCACGGCTGTTTAAAAGAGCTGTCAACTCCCCCATGATCCAATTCGCGACGGCCTTGGGATTCTTGCCTCCGGCTTTCATGCATTGGTCGAAAAAATCGGCCGTGGCTCTCTCGGCAGTCAGGATTTCAGCATCATAGGCAGACAACCCGAAATCATTCATGAACCTGTTTTGTCTTTCATCAGGAAGCTCCGGGAGCCTTTCCCTTACCGATGCTATCCAGGACTCATCAACTTCAACCGGAACCAGGTCAGGTTCGGGGAAATACCTGTAATCGTGGGCCTCTTCCTTGCCACGCATGGAAGAAGTCCTGTTTTTAGCCTCATCCCACAGCCTTGTCTCCTGGACAACCACACCGCCGGATTCCACCACATCGATCTGGCGTTCTATCTCGTAAGCCAAGGCCTTTTCCACGAACTTGAAGGAATTGACGTTTTTCAGCTCGGTCCTGGTTCCCAGGCGCGTATCGCCTTTTCGCCGTATTGAGATATTTGCGTCACACCTGAAACTGCCTTCCTCCATATTTCCATCTGAAACACCAAGGTATCTCAATATCGACCTGAGCTTCCTTAAATAAGCTCCTGCCTCCTTGGGAGATCGGATATCAGGCTCGCTCACTATCTCCAGCAGGGGGACGCCCGTCCGATTAAAATCGACAAAGCTGACAGGACGCACCGGATCATGAATCGATTTGCCGGCATCCTCTTCCATGTGGATCCTGGTTATACCAATCCTTTTTTCGGTTCCGTCATCGACCGGGATGCTTATGAACCCATGCTCTGCTATGGGCTGCTCGTACTGGGAGATCTGATAATTCTTCGGCAGATCAGGATAAAAATAGTTTTTCCTGGCAAAACGGCTTTTGTGCGCAATCCTGCAGTTTGTTGCAAGCGCTGTCATGAGGGCGAATTCCACCACCTTGCGATTCAAGACCGGTAAAACACCGGGCATCCCAAGGCATACCGGGCATACATGTGTGTTGGGCGGCGCACCGAACTGTGTCGAACAGCCACAGAATATCTTTGTTTTGGTCTTCAACTGGGCATGAACTTCCAGCCCGATAACTGCTTCGTATTCCATAACCATATCCCTGTTTGCAAAGTAAGACAGCCAGCCGAAATGAATATAAACAATCATGATGGACTTGCAGAATATCCATCATCAGGCCGAGCGCGGTTTAGCCCCGGCCGGGGTGGGGGTGGAACCATTTGAATTTATTTTAAATGGCGGGGGAGGGAAAGTCATCCCCCGTCTCGTAAAAAGCCTCCCTGCAGCGTTGCGCTTCACCGGAACGCTGCTCAACGTGCATTTAAGCACGTCTCGCGCCTTCCAGGCCCGCGACGCCCTGCATACAAAGTTTATTACAAAACCGCCGGCTGTATTTTCAACCGGTACTCTTTGACCTCAGCGCTACCTAACACTTTTTTGAGCATGTTTTCAAGCCAAACAAACCGCGCTTCCGGCCAAGGCCAGCCCGTAAGTCGCTCATAACCATTCAGTTAAAACCAATATGAAATTAAAACACCGTCACCGGCTGAATCCGCGTTCTTTTTTCATGTGATCCATGATTGCCTTTTTACAAGCCCATCATCCATACTCGAAATTTGTATTGTAAAAGGGTTTGACTATTGATAAACAATAGTTATCAACCTTACTCCCGATTATTGCTGGAAACCGGGAATACCTCATATCCTCTTTCCATTCCGAACATGAAATACCGGTTACAGGAAATCCGGTAATTCATAAACCGGATCTGAGGTATAACATTAATTCAGGGCATGCTTTTGCGCATATGGTCATACAATAAAAAAACCCGAAGCATACGGATGAAGTTTCGCATCGGGCAGCTCCGGTATAAACATGAATATGAATTTTCCCGATTCCCGGTATTCCATACCAGTTCCAACCGCAAAAATGACATTTATGGCTATCCATCTATAAACTGTTAAAAAACTGTTAAATTCAAGGAGACTAATCATGAAAAAACTATTTTTCTTCACAATCTGCCTGACATTGCTTTTCTCTTCCAGCGCGCTGGCCGTCACTGACGAAGAGGTCACCGCAATGATTCAGGGAGGGGAACAGTATCTTTACAATAATTTCAAAACAGATGGGGTCCCTGAAGGACAGGGTTACTGGCCCAATCAGTATGGCAATACTTCTCTGCCCGACACCCAGGCCGCGGTTGCCGCACTCCTGGAGACCGGAACCTATGAAGATCCTGATTACGCGGCTATCATAGACATGGCAATCGCATACATACTGACCTTTGTACAGGCTGACGGTGGCATCTATTCCAGTCATGATATTTATGAAACCGGTCTGGCCCTGGTCGCCCTGGGCCTTTATGGCCAGCAGACCGTCCAGGATGAAGCTTACAGGCAGGTGATCCAAAACGCTATAGACTACCTGATCAACGGCCAGAACGAGAACGGCGGATGGGGATACAATGCCGGTGATGACTGGACAGACATGTCCAATACACAGTTTGCCGTAATGGGGCTGTATTACGGGTCCCGCTACCTTGGCCTGCCCATTGCGGGAACCGAATGGGCGCAGAAACTTTATTCGTTCCTCCAGGCCATGCAGACCGAAGACGGTCATTTTCATTATTCAACAGGTTATGATTATACGAACGAATCCATGACGGGGGCCGGAATATGGTGCCTCGCAATGATAGAGAAGGGATCGAGCGCAGAGGCAGCCGCCGCTGTAGACTGGTTCGATGCCAACTACACTTGGGTCCTGGGTTCTTCCAACAATGACTACTACTTTGTATACGCCATGGCAAAGGGCCTGGCCGCGGCCATAGGCCCGAATGCTACAGTAGGTGAACATCTATGGCTCGAAGACCTGAAGCAGGTGCTTTATGATAAGAAAACAGATGTGGACGAAGGTGTGGTAAGATGGCAGGATAACCATTGGCTTTCAGCCTACCCAAACCTGACAACAGCCTTTGTGCTGATGTCCCTGGTCTTTGCCGATCCCAACGTCGAAGGGCCTCAGAAGTTCCTGCCTGAAAACCCGGACACGGATACACCTGAACCCAACCGGGGAACAGTGACTCTTGAAACAACCGGCGGTGTAACCATAAAGACCCCAGGTCGTGTGAATATCGGGCAGGCAGGCAAGGATGAAAAGGTGGAGCTCCCCATAGGCGGGTTCACGTTCAAGCTCCTGCACGTTCCTGCAGGAGGAGAAGCTGTACTGACGATCACTCCCCCGGCACCGGCGCTTGACCCTGCAAATCCCCAGGGATTTCTCAATGCCGATGGAACCATCAAGGATGGTTTAAGCTGGTTCAAAATCCAGTCAGGCGCCTGGAAGGGTATGGCAAATGTGCCCATAAAGCTGATACCGGAAGACGGCCCTCCATATACACAGATTCAGGTGACATTGAGAGACGGCGGGCCCGAGGATGAAGACGGCACGGTAAACGGACAAATTCTCGATCCAGGCGCGCCGGGCGTAGGAGCAGACACAGTGACCATAAGCGATGAAGACGGTGTTTGTTTCATACGGACAATTTTCAGCAGGTAAGAAATTCCCTAAATTTATCAACCCAAATACCGGTTGCCGCGCAGCAGGACAAAACAGGCCCTGTTGAACGGCACCCGGTTTTTTTTACACTATTTCCCTGTAACTACTGGATTTCACAGGCATAATCATAAAAAAGCGATAAATCCGGCGGCATTGCCCTTGGCCCTGGTAATTTTCTCATCCGCTTTTACATACTGAATTAACAGCAATCACCCCCGGCATGAAAACAAGGCTGTCTTTCTCTCCGGCATCGGAGGTGTTTTCACGGTAAAGACGAATTTTTTACGAACTCGTCACAGGTGATTGACAAATCATCATCTTAAAAAAGCTAAGGACGGACAAGGACGACATGGATAACTACAACTTTAACCGAAATACTTTCAGCCTGGTTTTAGTATTCTTCTTATTAACAATATCCACATTATTATCCTCATGCAACGGTGGCAGCGGATCCAGCGGAGACCTGCCGGATCCGCCTGAAAGCATAATAGCCGATCCGGGAAAAGAAAGGGTCACTCTCAGATGGCTGCCTGTCGAGGATGCTGTTTCCTATACGGTCTATTACTCTGAGACAGAACCCCTGGAAAAAGAGACAGCGACCAGGATACCGGATCTGCACTCACCAAGTGTTATCCGGGACCTTGTAAATGGAACCCTTTATTTCCTGGCTATCGCATCCGTGGATTCAAACGGAAAGGAAGGGGCCTTGTCAGAGACGGTTTCCGGTACCCCAACCCCGACTCCACCCCCAATTGCTCCGGATGAATTAAGGGCGGTCCCCGGACCAGGCAGTATCACGCTCTCATGGAATCCATCCGTACACGCCGAGACCTACAGAATCTATTACAGTGAGAACCCTGATCCGGTACCGGGAAAAGACGGGGTCGTCATGGTAGACGATGTACAAAGCCCATACATCGTAGCGTCCCTTGACAATGATACCACCTATTACTTCATTGCAACCGCATTGAACGAAAACGGGGAAAGCGTACCATCATTTGTTGCGGAGGCGATACCTTCACCGGAACCACCTCCCCTGCCGCCGGATGGCGTTACAGCAAAAGAAGGTGACAGACAGGTGACCATATCCTGGGATCCTTCGGAAAACGCCGAAACATACAACCTTTACTATTCAACAGACAAAGGTGTAAGCAAAACAACCGGCGTAAAAATACAGCAGGTCCAAAGCCCCTATGTCATGACAGACCTTGAAAACGGGCAGGCGTATTTCTTCGTGGTAACCGCAGAAAACCAGAATGGAGAAAGCACCGAGTCCCAGACCGCCTCCGCGACCCCGGTGGAGACTCCACCGGTACAGGAAATGGTGCTTATCCCCGCCGGTTCATTTCTCATGGGAGATCCAACCGGGAGCGTCTCATATGCCCTGCCTGTTCATACAGTACAACTCAACGCGTTCCTTATAGACAAGTACGAAACTCCTTATGAGCTCTGGAAAGAAGTTTACGACTGGGCGCTTTTGCACGGGTATGAATTCGACCACGAGGGAAGAAACGGATCCGATGCCATGGGCACGAACATGCCGGTTACCACAATCAACTGGTATGATGTCTTGAAGTGGTGCAACGCCCGTTCTGAAAAAGAAGGTCTGGATCCGGTCTATTACACCGACGCCACTCATACAGAAGTTTACAGGTCCGGAGAAATCGACCTTTCAAACGACGATGTGGACTGGACTGCTGACGGATACAGGCTCCCCAAAGAAGCGGAATGGGAAGCCGCTGCAAGGGGAGGCCTCGACGGGAAGATCTACCCGTGGGGTGATGATCTGTCAGCGGAATATGCCAACTACAACATGGGAGGAACCGTATCCATCGGGCTTTATCCTCCGAATGGCTACGGCCTTCACGATATGGCCGGAAACGTATGGGAATGGGTCTGGGACAGGGAGTCTGAGGATTACACCTGGGCCGGTGATCCAAGTATTGATCCCATAGGGCCGGACACGGGAATAAACAGGATAAGAAGGGGCGGAGCCTATGCCTACGGGTCCAGGTACCTTGCCTGTCATGAAAGGATGTTCAGGGTGCCGACCTATAATGCATATTATTTCGGTTTCCGCTGCGCAAGAAACGCTCCCTGATAATCGCCTGGATCCGTGAGCGTTTCCAGGTACGCAAGATCCTCGAAGGCAACCGGCCGGGAATAATAAGCTATAACGGCCGGTTGCCGGCAAAACAAAATGCTGCACACCTTTTTACAAGTCCATCATCCGGCCGAGGGTAGTTTAGCCACGTAATTTTCATGATCAGCAGCAATCACCCCCGCGCATGGAAACAGGGCCGTTTTCCACCCGGCTACAGATGTTTTCACGGTAAGTCCGGATTTGACAATCAATAACGGTTGCATCTATATTTTGACGCCTCTGGAGGATCAAATTCTGCTCCTTTTGTTTGTCGAGGTGTGACCATGAAATTTTTTCTTTGCGTCATAGGGATGGTTTTGATCATAGAGGGGCTCCCGTACTTTGGATTCCCGCAGCAGGTGAAAAACATGCTGGCCATGATCTCTGAAATGGAGGAAAACAGCCTGCGAAGAATCGGTTTCGCCCTTATGATTTGCGGACTCATACTTGTTTATACAGGAAAGTGTCTCCTGAAATGATTGCAACGCATGCCCGGAAGAACAATATACCGGAAAGTGACATATATTCGATAGACGCCTATGATTACCATCTCCCGCCGGAGCTCATCGCGCAGACTCCTTGCGGAAAAAGGGATTCTTCCCGCCTGATGATCATAGACAAAAACAAAGGGGAAATTTCCCATGGCAGGTTCAGTGATATTGAAAATATTCTAAGGCCGGGGGATTGCCTCGTTATAAACGACACGAGGGTGGTTCCGGCAAGGCTGTTCGGAAAAAAGGAGACCGGCGGCAGGGTGGAGGTGCTGATTCTCAATTACCATGAAGGGGTGGAATCGAATAAAAAAGGGAACGGCTTTATATGTGAATGCCTGGTCAAGGCGTCAAAGGCTCCCTTGCCGCAAGCAAGAATCCTTTTTGAAATGGACCTTTGGGCCGAAGTAATAAAACGCGGGGAAAGAACCTTCTTTCTGAGATTCCACGCGCCTTGCAACCCGGCAGAGATAATCGAAAAGATCGGCTGCATACCCCTGCCACCCTATATCCAGCGAAACAGGCACCCTGACACGGCCGACAGGGAATCATACCAGACCGTCTATGCCAGAAAAGACGGATCCGTGGCTGCTCCCACAGCAGGGCTGCATTTCACGCCTGATCTCCTTTCCAGGCTGGAAAAAAAAGGAATAAAGATCGCCCCGATTACGCTTCATGTCGGATACGGGACATTCGCACCTGTTAAGGAACAGGATGTGAGGCGCCACAGGATGCACAGGGAAAGATACATGATACCCGAACAGAGCGCAAAAAAGATAAACACGGCAAAGAATCAAGGCAAAAGGGTTGTTGCGGTCGGGACAACATCCGTGCGGACCATCGAGTATTGCTCGGATCATAGCGGTCGCGTTAAACCCGGGGCGGGCTGGTGCGATCTTTTCATCTATCCCGGCTACAGATTCAAAAGCATCGATGCCATGATAACCAATTTCCACCTGCCCAGATCCACCCTTATCATGCTTGTCTCCGCTTTTGCAGGACGCGAACTGATCCTGTCAGCCTATCAGACCGCCGCAGCCATGGGCTACAGGTTCTACAGCTACGGCGATGCCATGTTTATTGGATGAGCAAAATGCCTGAATTCTCAGTCACATGCAAATGTACGCGAAGCAACGCGCGTACAGGAATTCTCAAAACCCCGAGAGGAGAAATCCCAACCCCGGTCTTCATGCCGGTCGGGACCCTTGGAACAGTCAAATCACTTTCAAACGACGACATTGAATCGACAGGCGCTGGTATCATCCTTGCCAACACCTACCACCTGTACCTGAGACCCGGCATGGAGGTGATTTCCCTGTTCGGGGGCCTGCACAGGTTCATGGGGTGGAAAAAACCGATACTGACAGACAGCGGCGGCTTCCAGATCTTTTCCCTTGGCTCAATGGCCAGGATAACCCCCCGTGGATACGCTTTCAGGTCCCACATAGACGGCTCGAGCCATATTCTGACCCCGGAAGATACAACAAAGATCCAGGGAATAATCGGTTCCGACATCATGATGTGCCTGGACCAGTGCATACCATACCCGTCAGATGAAAATACCGCTCGAAAGGCTGCTGATCTCACAATCAACTGGGCATTGAGGTGCCTTGCTGAAAAGGAGAAAAATATTGAGAGTTCCGGCCTTCTCTTTGCGATAGTCCAGGGCGGTATGTTTCCGGGGCTAAGGAAAATGTGCGCCCAGGAGCTTTCCGCCCATGATTTTCCCGGGTATGCAGTGGGTGGAGTAAGCGTGGGTGAGGAAAAGCCCCTGATGTATGAAATCTGCCATGTCACCCTGGAGCTCTTACCCGAGGCCAAACCCCGTTATGTCATGGGGGTGGGGACTCCGGCCGATATCGTAACCCTGGTGGGAATGGGGGCGGACATGTTCGACTGTGTCATCCCCACGAGAAACGCCAGAAACGGGCAGCTGTTCACGGACAACGGCCCCATTAACATAAACAACGCCAGGTTCAGAACAGACAAGCAGCCAATTGATTCCCGCTGTTCATGTTATACCTGTAAAAACCATTCCAGGGCATACCTGCACCACTTGTACAGGAACCGCGAGCTACTCGCATACAGGCTAAACACGATACACAATGTCACCTATTACATCAGCCTCATGCAGAGAATCAGGGAGGCGATTATCAAGGGGAGATTCGTTGAATTCTCGTCCTCGTTCCTGTCCTGCTACAACAGCCCCAAAGCTGCGTGAAAGGGCCGGGAGCCTGAGGAGAACCTTTGTCCCGTATACCCGGTGATAAAAATCGATTGCAAAAGGTTTTCTTCTTTCGTATATTGATGTAAATTTATTTTTTTTATTTCAATAAGTTATAATTTAAAAACAACTGATTCCCGCCCGGGTTTCATGAAAACAATAATATGAAAGGATATTAAAAATGGAACAGGATGTTTTGAAGGTGATAGACGAGATCAGGCCGAAGCTTCAGGCAGACGGCGGGGACGTGGAGCTTGTCAGTGTCGAGGACGGTATTGTCAAGGTAAGGCTCCAGGGTGCGTGCGCCGGCTGCCCCATGTCCCAGATGACCCTGAAAATGGGGATCGAAAGGCTTTTGAAGGAGAAGATTCCGGGAGTAAAAACCGTTGAATCCGTTTAGCCGGACCCAGGGAGGATTCTAAAAATGGCTGTATCTTTGAAGGTTGCCGGTTTCATCGAGAAATCTTCGTGGATAAGAAAGATGTTCGAGCAGGGAGCAAGGCTGAAGGCCGAGTTCGGCCATGACCAGGTTTACGATTTCAGCCTCGGGAATCCCAACCTCGAGCCTCCCCCTTCCTTCAAAAAAGCACTGCACGAAGTATCGGCAGCAGAAGAACCCGGAATGCATGCATACATGCCCAACACCGGCTATCCGGACGTGAGAAAGGCTGTAGCAGGATATGTATCCCGGGAGCAGCAGGTGGAGCTAAGCGCTGATGATATCATAATGACATGCGGTGCAGCAGGAGGCCTGAACATCATATTCAAGGCGATCCTCAACCCCGGGGAGAAGGTGATAACACCGGCTCCCTATTTCGTGGAATACGGTTTTTACACTGACAACCATGGTGGTGTGCTTGTCCCGGTGGATACAGGCCCGGGGTTCAGCCTTGATCTCAGGGCCATTGAATCGGCCATTGACGAAAAGACCAGGGCTGTTCTGATCAATTCACCCAACAATCCCACGGGAGCCGTATATTCAAAGGACCAGATAGCAGGGCTGGCGGAAATCCTTGAAAACAAAAGCCGCAAACTGGGCAGGACGATTTACCTGGTGTCAGACGAACCTTACAGGAAGATCGTCTATGACAATACCGAGGTCCCTCCCCTGTTTCCCGCATATGCAGAATCGATCGTCACCACATCATACTCCAAGGATCTTTCCATTCCCGGGGAGAGGATAGGTTTTGTTGCAATCTCCCCCCGCGCTAAAGAGAAAAAGATGCTCGCAGACGCCCTTGCCCTGGCTAACCGGATACTCGGTTTTGTAAACGCCCCGGCCCTGATGCAGAAAGTCGTGGCTCGCATACAAGGTGAACACGTGGATATCGGTGAATATGAAAAAAAGAGAAACCTCCTGTGTGACGGGCTGGCTTCTGCCGGATATTCCTTTACAAAACCAAAGGGTGCTTTCTACCTGTTTGTCGAATCCCCACGAAAAGACGATGTCTCGTTCGTGGCGCGCCTGCAGAAGGAAAGGATTCTTGCCGTACCCGGAAGCGGCTTCGGCAGGAAAGGATTCTTCAGGCTCGCCTTCTGCGTTGATGACAACGTGATAACAAACTCCCTGCCAGGATTTTCACGGGCGATCAGTGAGCCGGAATAGACCGGCTACTCTTTGCATACCCTGAAAAAAACCGGGGCAGACTCGTGTCTGCCCCGGCGCGGGCGGCGTCCCGCCGCCCCGGATTGTCAGGATGCTCAGGTAAAGCCGGAGCCAGAAGGCCCGCAACCCGACGAAAGTGAAGCAGAGGAACTACCCCCAGAAAGATGGGTGTTTGCAGCAGATATTTTCCGGACCAGGTCATTTTTACCGCATTCAGGGCATCGGACAGGCTCCGGATCAGAAGAATACAAAATCACTTCAAGAGATTTACCGCAACTTTTGCACTCATATTCATAGATCGGCATCTTGTATTTTCCTCCTTATTTTAAATATTTTAACTGAAGTTTCGCAGTTAAAATTTAATGTAAAGTAAAGGCTAATTTTTTGAAA
>CAYVIE010000110.1:0-10719 GCA_964451355.1 uncultured Desulfobacteraceae bacterium | reverse complement strand
GACAGTGGTCCTTTTGTTCAGCAAATGGATATGATCATGGCAGAACCTGTAAAAGACTTCACCGTAATCGGTCCTGGCATCAAAATCTATCTTGGCGTCAGACAGGACCTTTTCAATGGCCTGGTTGGGGTCATTCCTTTCAAAGACATCTGTGATGTCGGTGGGGCCTGAAACAAAGGCAAAGGAGCATACAGAAGTAAAACAGTCCTGCATGGCATATATCATGTGAAGCATAAACCTGGCGGCAGACCATACAGAACCGGATACATCACAAAGCGCGACAATCTTTCCCTTTCTCTTGGGCCTGGCCTTGTATCGAATCTCAACAGGAACCCCCAGGTACCTGCCCGAACTCCTGAGTGTCTGTTTAACATCCAGAATACCCTGATTTTTTACAGTATACCTCCTTGAAACCTTGTCTTTCAGCTTGCGCACGAGCTGGGCCACCGTATCCCTCATTTCCTCTATTTCCGCAGGGGAAAGGGATGCAAACGGCCGTCCGGCAAGGCCCTCCTGCCCTGTTTCATCCTTTACCCGCACAAGCCCGTCATTGTATGGCTTTGTATCCTGTGTCAGCAGACTCGCAGCAGTATTGAGTCTTGATGCTATCCGCGCCAGGAGCCTTTTCTTATCGCTGCTGCCATTTTGCCGATCCTGCTCTGCCAATAGCGGTGCGAGCCTTTGCTCCATCCTCCTTATTTTCAGAAGTATCCCAAGGCGGCTGGAAAGCTGCGCCAGGTTCGATTTCAAAGCGCCGGCCGGGCTTTCTTCCTGGTGTTCCAGGGCCTGTAAAACCGCCAGGTAGCCGGCCGGATCCCCGGCGACAAAGTCGGCTATGGCCCTGTCTGTCTGGTCTGCATCCTGGAAATCAGCAAGGAGGCTTTCTGCCAGGTCCTTTGCATCATCGCTGCCCAGGCCCGCAGCTTCCTTGATATCACCTGTTTCAGGATAGAGGTTGTGGAAAAAGAGATCATAAAGCTGGTCGAATTTCTTTTGCTCCCTCCTGCTTTTTGCAAAATTCGTCTTTAATACCTGTTTGAAAAGAGCTTCATCCGAGGGATCGATCAGGCAAAGGTGGGATGCGCAATCGATCAGCTCCGAGGTGGATACCCTCAAATCCGCGGCGCGGCATGTTGCTGCAAAGCTGGTGATGATATCGAGCATCGGTTTACACTCCCAGGATCTTTTCCGCCGACTCCCTGACAAGCGCCGCATCGGACTTGTACTTGCAAATCACGTTTATGGTGTCGGCAAGGGCCTCTGCGGTAAGGTCGTTCTTGCCAAGAACCATGAGGGAATGGGCCCAGTCTATGGTCTCTGATATGCACGGCCTCTTTTTTAGTTCAAGGTTTCTTATCCTTCCCATGGCATCCACGAGCCTTTCTGCAAGCCGTATGTCAATACCCGGCAGTTTCAGCATAAGTATCCTCTTTTCCAGTTCAGGATCAGGATAATCTATGTAAAGGTGAAGGCACCGCCTTTTCAGAGCATCGCTCATATCCCTGTAATTGTTAGATGTCAAAATAACCATGGGGATCTGCCTGGCCTTTCTTACCCCGAGCTCCGGTATGGAGACCTGGAATTCGGATAGCAGTTCCAGAAGAAATGCCTCGAATTCGGGATCGGCCTTGTCGATCTCGTCTATAAGAAGAACCACCGGCTCCTCGGATAAAATGGCCTGCAGCAGGGGCCTTGCAAGGAGGAACCTGTCTGAGAAAAAGGCGTCCTCCTGCTGGGCGATCCTCTCCACGGCGTCAGCGATGGTTTCTGCCCCGGCGATCAGGTCATTTATCTTCTCCTTGATCATCTGGGTATATAAAAGCTGTTTTGCATACTCCCATTCATAAAGTGCCTTTGCCTCGTCTAACCCCTCGTAGCACTGCAGCCTGATCTTCCTGCGTCCCAGGGCCTTGGAAAGCGCCCGGGCCAGCTCGGTCTTGCCCGAACCTGCAGGCCCTTCAACAAGAATAGGTTTCTGGGAGGAAGCAGCAAGAAAGACAACCGTTGAAATCTCCCTTGAAGGTATATACCCGGCCTTTTCCAGCTTCTTTGTCACCTCGTCTATGCTTGAAAAGATCATTTTCGTCTCCGGAAAATAATATAATTAATAATGTGGCGCGAATCACCCGCCAGCATTGTAAATGTTACGTTCAATTTCTGCTGTTACTTCTTTTCTGGCTGCTTGTTCAGCCTCCACCATTACCTGCAAGGCATGGTTGAAATCCTGATGCCCGGTTGTAAAGACGCCATGCCCGTATACAATGGCGCAACTCCGTTCTGATATGACCCCAGGGACCCTCTTTGCAAGGGAAAAGGGGCCTGATCCGATCTCACCCGCAACCACAGGGTAGCCGCAGACATACCTGGTTTTCGGACATGCCCTGTGACACTCACCTGCACTCTTGCAATCATTTTCCAAGCATACCATGGAAAGAATCACACAAAACCTTGGATGACCATGCAAGACAGCTTTATACCCTGTTGCCGCCACTATACCCATGTGCGCCGGAAGCTCAGAGGATGCTGTGATGCCGGTACACGACGACCCGTCAAACGGCACAGCATCGATTTCATTTTCAAGTTCATCAAGAAAACTCCCCGTCCTGCTGATATATATATGGCTGTTTGCAGCATAGGAAATGTTTCCAAAGCTGGCATCCACAAGGCCCCTTGAAACCAGTTCTTTTCCAGCCTGTGCCATGGCCCGCCGGATCTCTTCTGGAGCATGAAACGGACCCGCAGCCAGCCCTCCATGAAACGAAGCGATTGGCAGAAGGCCTTTTTTGGCTTTTTCATACGCCAGGGCTTCTTTTCCTTCCAGCAGGCCATTTTTCGCACAGTTATAAAGATCACTGAAAAACTTAACAAAGCAGGCAAAACATGCGGAAGAAAAAGCTATAAATGCCTGTTCAATGGATATTGTGCCGGCGGCGATCAACCCGTGGCCCGGAATAATTGCACATTTTCTACGGCGCAGGGCTTTGGCTATATCGCCGGTAATAAAATTCTTTACCACCGGTATATCATGCAAAAAAGTCCTGGACTCTGAATCCCGCGGCTTGACTCTGCTTCCGGATTCCGATGCAACGTAATCCATGGCCGCCTGGTACGGCTGGGCCGGCCGCGCAAAGACCAGGGCATTTATCGAAAGCATGGAAAAAAGCGGAACCAATATCTTGTTCCTGTCATCCTCCTTGTTGAAAAACACACAATCGTCTGCAGCTATCAGAACAGCCTCTCCCTCATCGACAAGCCCTCCTGCAATCAGCCTGGTTTCAAACTTTGAAATCAGCCGTTCCATAGGTCCTTTATCCCGAGCCTGGCCAGGGTCTTTTGGGTAATGTTTCCGGATTCATCAAGTCCCCTCAACCTGTAATAAGCCTTTTTAGCCCTTGAAAACTCCTCTGGGTCTATGGGTGGCAGATCGCCGCTGTGCTCAGTAAAAAACCGCTGAGGCAGCATGTCTTTCTCAGGCCCGATACCCGCCTTCATGTTTGCCATCCTTTCCATAACAATCACCCGTTCCCCGCACAACGAAAGGTCACTCGATACATAGGGAAGGCCCGTGACAGCACTTAAAGCAGTTGCATACTCCTCCAACCCTGCCGCCAAAAAAGCGAACTTGCAGGCGGTAAGGGAGTCTGCAACCGCATTGATCTCCTCCTGCTGCTTGATAATGCGGGCCTTGCCCTCAAACGAAAACCTGTCTGTGGGAACAGGTTTGCGCAGTATCTCGTGGCTTATGGGATAAGACCTCAAATGGCAGCCTCCCCGGGTGGATACCGCATATCCCAGGGCCATGCCGTAGGCCCCCCTTGGATCATAAGCGGGAAGATCAAGGCCCTTGACAGCCATGGCAAGGCCGGGAGCATCTATTCGGGCCGCGTATCGAGCCGCGCCCACCCCAAGATCCCTGCCTATACCCTGGCCCAATCCGATCTTTTCCACGAGGTCTGCAACCATACCCGGCTTCGGTGGAAACCCGCCGGTCAACTCAAGATGGAGCGCAATTACTGACGCAGCAGATATCGTATCGATCCCGTATTCATTGCAAAGGCGGTTTGCATAAACTGCTTCCCTTATATCGGCGTTACCCACAAGGGCTGTAAAATGCGACAGGGTCTCGAATTCAGGAAGCCCGCGCCCCTTGGAATCTTTTTTCTTGCATTTCACCGGACAACCGAAACATCCTGCTTTTACCGGGTTAAAAAGGCTGCGCAAAGCATGAGGCGATGTCATGCGGGCGCCTGGGAATTTCGAACGCCTGAAGTTCTCGGTCGGCATCATGGCCCTTGCGTCGGTCAGGTCAAATATCGCGGGTGTCCCGAAATTACCGATACCAAACCTACCCGAAAGGATAGGAGATGCACTGACAAGCCGCATTATCTGCCGGTTTGCTTCCCTGAGCCCTGCCGGATCGGCAGTATGCACCTTCTTTTTCCCGGATACCTTGATAAAGACAAGGTTCTTGGCCGCAAAGACCCTGCCGATGCCGGTCCTTCCAGCGGCAAAATCACCGTCCACCATGATGTTCGCAAACAGCACCCCCTCAAACGCAGCAGGCCCGCACAAGGCAAGCCCTCCTTCAGTCCCGAGCATTGCCGCAGCCCTGCTGGTTGTCATTCCGCATATTCCGGATGCATCGACTATGCTGATCCGGCCGTCATCAATAACAATTCCCTTTGGAGTCCCGGCCCGGCCGGTGATGATTATTCCGTCGAGCCCGGCTCTCTTCAAAAAAACACCGAACCTCCCCCCGGCAGAGGAATCCCCTATACAGCCGGTCAAAGGCGAACGGCTGGCAAAGCATACCCTTGACGAAAAAAGCGCTGGTGTGCCTGTTAAAGGGCCTGCAAATATGCATACCGGCATTCCTGGATCGTGGTATGCATACTCCATTACACTGACCAGATGAAAGACGCAAAGCCCCCTTCCGCCCAGGAACATACGCCGCCAGCGTTCGTCTATGGGTTCGATTTCAATGGATCCGGAGCCCAGGTCGATCCGGGCGATCCTGTTGGTCCAGCCGAATATCTTCATGCTTTCATGCATACGATACCAATAACCAGCGGCCCGTTACCCAAAAAGCCCGCCAAAACCAGGAATTCCGGGCTCAACATACTCCCTGTAGGCCTTGCATCTTTTATTCTGCTTGCATTTCCGGCAAACAGAGATATGCTTTCTCGGCTTTGACTTCTTTTTAGGGCATACAAGGTAGACAGATGTTTTTTTCTTTCCCGCCTGCTGTTTCATATTTATGATCTAACACCAGGTTTTCCTGGATGGCAAGGTGAAACAATGGAAATATCACGTAAGACAACTGTTTATTGCAGGCAAGCAGGGCGCTACGACCAAAAACTTGTGGATATCGTGACAGGCGAGCTCCTGGACAGATGCCTCCGGCCCAGGCCCAGCCCCGGGGACCGGGTTCTTGTAAAACCGAACCTTCTGGTCTCTGCAAAACCTGATGCGGCTGTATGTACCCATCCTCTGGTGGTGGCTTCTGTCTGCAGGTATCTTGCCGACCACGGTGCTGTTATAACCGTATCAGACAGCCCGGCCATAGGGGCCGCTGAAAAAATCTGGGAAAAATGCGGCTTCAAAGAGGCGTGCGCAGGCATACCCTTGTCTGTAAAAAATTTTTCAGCACCTGTAAAAGTCGATATAGGCCCGCCATTCGGAAGAATCGATATTGCACGCCAAGCCATTGAAACAGATATTGTAATAAACCTGCCAAAGATAAAGACCCATACCCAGATGCTCCTGACCCTTGCGGTGAAAAACATGTTCGGATGCATTGTCGGTTTTGAGAAACCACGCTGGCACGTGCGCTGTGGCATAGACAGGGATATCTTTGCAACCCTTCTTGCTGGAATATGCCGGGCCGTTGCTCCTTGTGCCACTGTTGCAGACGGTATAATAGCCATGCACAAAAACGGGCCTGGCAAGTCAGGAGAGCCGTTTGACCTGGGAATCCTTCTTGCATCGGCTGACCCGTTTGCAGCAGATATCGCTATATGCAAAATCCTTGGGATCGATCCCCGGATTGTTGCTACGTGCAGGATCTCAATTGACCAGGGACTTGTCCCGAACGAAATCGAGATAAATGGTTCCTGGCCGGAAGTCTCCGGGTTTATCCTCCCCAAAACCGGATCCCTTACCTTCGGCCCATCGTTCATGCAGGGATTTATCAGGAAACACCTTGTTGCAAGACCCGTGGCTGACCCCGGGTTATGCGTTGGATGCGGAGAATGCGAAGGTTACTGCCCGGCATCAGCCATCAGGATGGAGAACAAAAAGCCCGAATTCGACTATGAGAAATGCATCCGTTGCTACTGCTGCATCGAGGTCTGCCCTGCAGGAGCCCTCTCAACCGGTTACAGTTTAGCGGGAAAACTGATTTCTTACCTCTGGCATTAACGAATAAAGGAAATTTCCGCTGTTTTTCCAATCCAGGTGGCTCAATTTTAATGACCATTTTGGCCACATTTTAAAGGTCGGTAAACATTTATATTTAGCTTCCGGGCATCTTCTTGATGATCAATGCGCTTAGATGTTTTCACGGTAAAGTTTAAAAACCCATCACCTTTTAGCCACAAAATAACTTTAAAAATTATTTGACACACTAAATTATTTTTTATTATTATACGAAATTCAAATGCGTAATAGAAATTACGCTTCATTTTTTATAAAATAATTCAGCAAAAACAAAAGGCCAGGAAGGCGAAATCCTGATCGAAATCAGGGCGCCTTTGCTGGCTTTTTTTGTGCCTGTTTTCACCCAAAGAAAACAGGTAAATCGAGATCAGCATCCCGGGATGGCCTGCTCTTTGAATATGTGATTCTGGT
Source organism: uncultured Desulfobacteraceae bacterium (assembly GCA_964451355.1). GTDB lineage: Bacteria > Desulfobacterota > Desulfobacteria > Desulfobacterales > Desulfosalsimonadaceae > CAYVIE01. The sequence continues at coordinate 3,870 of CAYVIE010000110.1, read as the reverse complement.
TGCGAGGATAATGCCCTGGCTCAACAAAACAGGGCGTTGTTGGACCCGTCATTCAGTTTATTTAGGAGATACAGGACCATGAAAAACAGGCTGATCTTTTCATCCGGTCACTGCAGGCCGCTTATGCGTTTTGTTCCGGTGATCCATGTATTGACCGTTATGTTTATTTTTATTGTAGCGCCTTTGATGGCGGTGGGGGAGGAAGTCGAAAAAAAGCAAGTAAGGCTTGATAGTATCGTTGTTACAGCCACTAAAACCCCGCATCTACTGGAAGAGGTGCCGGTTGAAACAGTGGTTGTGACAAAACAGGATATAGCAAAAACCAATGCCCAGAACATAACAGATGTATTGAAGGATGTCCCCGGCATAGACACGTCCATACATGATGACGTCTTTGGCACATATACCTGGCGTGCCAGTATGAGGGGATTGAACTTCAACGACGGTTACGGGTTGGTGTTGATCGATGGCCAGCGCATCATGGGAAGCGGTCAGAGCGGCGGTATGGGCGAATACGGTATAGGATTGAACCAGATTCCCGTGGAAATGATAGAAAGGATCGAGATTGTAAAAGGGCCGGCATCTGCCCTTTATGGAAGCGACGCAATGGCTGGCGTGATCAACATCATAACCAGGAAGATACCGGACAAAGCCGCAGCCAGCGCAGGCGTGACATACGGCTGGTACGATATAAAGCCCAAGATAAAAGACGGAGTTACAACTCAACCCTCTGATGATGGGGACTACCGGAATCTTTCCAATACCTATGTCTCGTTTGGAGATAGAATTTCGGAAAAGACCGGGTATCTTTTCTTCTATAATTATGACAGCGCAGAAGATATCAGGAAGGATCCGGTCAAATCTGACCGCCATTATTTCATGGTTAAACTCGACACAAAACCTGCGGGAAATATCGATCTTCACCTCAAAGGTGAAGGATCCGAGTATGAAAAGGAAGGAAACCGCCAGGAAGACAGTTACAGACTGTCTGCAGGATTTGATTTCCGGGTGTCAGACGATCATGTCTTTTCCATGAAAACCTACACCTACACCTGGCGTTTCACCCACGGGTATCCAGGTTATGCCTATGGTTACAAGCACGGTGATATAGGGTATAACCAGGCAGAATGCCAATATACCTGGTATTACAAAGACTGGAACACCATGACGCTCGGCGGTGAGACGCAAACACAAAAAATAAAATATACCATAGAAAACTCGGATGGCAGCACCATAAACGTAAGCGAGGATGTGGATACAGCAAGCCTCTTTTTCCAGGACGAGGCCAGGGTCGCAGAGAGATTGACCCTTGTCGCCGGCTTCCGCTATGACGACCATTCCGTGTTCGGAAACGAAATCAACCCAAAATTCAGCATGAAGTATGATTTGTCACGGTATACCGTGCTTCGCGCATCAGTTGGAAAGGCGTTCAAGTCCCCCACAATACGCCAACTTTACTATGACGCCCCTTACAGGCATGGAAGCTTCTACTGCCAGTCCAACCCCGACCTTAAGCCTGAAAAGTCCGTGGGGTATTCCGCAAGCGTGGAAAGACGCTCCCCGGACGGCTCTTTCATGTTCAGCCTGGGATACTTTCGTAATGACATAGATGACATGGTTATAAGGGAGGATACCGGGACCACCTATAATGATCTCCCCTTGATGGTATACAAAAACGTGGAAAGCGCACAAACCCAGGGTATTGAATTTTTATGCAAGGCTTACTTCACACCCGAATTCAATACATCTCTGTCATACACCTATACATGGACCGAGAACAATGAAACAGGAAAGGATCTCACCTATGTGCCTGACCACAGCCTGAGCCTCATACCGGCATATGACTCAGCTTCGGGCTGGGGAGCAAGTGCCGTGGTTACTTATACGGGAAGGGAATATACAAACAATGACAATACAGCCAAAATAAAGGCTCATACCGTTGTTGATGCAAATATTTACCTGCGCCTTTCAGGAAAATCCAGGTTGACGTTTGAAGCGGACAATATCTTTGATTCACACAAGGGAGATGATGCAAATTTCCGGGCAGGCAGGGGATTTGCCCTGAAACTGGATGTTGAGTTGTAGGATTGCTCATTTATGATGGACTTTTTACAAGTCCATCATTTATGGCGTGAATACGGATTCAGATTAATTAAAACAAGGAAAAGGGAGAATCATTCCATGAAGAGAATAAATATCATCATGATTGCCTTAATAACCGCTTTTACCTTCATTCCTGCGGCTTATGCTCATTACCCGTGGATAAACATAAACGATTATACCCCTGAAAAAGGCCATGCGTTCAAGATTTCCATAGGCTGGGGCCACAGGTATCCCATAGATGGCTTTCTTTCTGAAAGTGACCTGGAATATCTTTACATAATGGGGCAAGGAGACGAAAAGATTGATGTCACACCTGCCTCGTGTGTGGAGTTCACACCCGAAACTGTTATCACAAAACCCGGTGCATATCTCGTGGCGGCCCAGAGGAAAGCGGGTTTCTACACAAAAACCGCAATGGGCGGAAAGAGGCGATCCAAAAAAGGACTTTCAAACATTATAAAGTGCTATTATTCCCATATGTGCATGAAGGCGGTGGTAAATGTTGGTGAAGGCAAGGGAAAGGTCAACAAAGTTCTGGGGCAAGCCATGGAGATCATACCCCTTGACAACCCGGCCGATCTCAAGGTGGGCGATTTTATGACCGTCAAGGTTCTATACAACGGCAAGCCGTACAATGGAATGATTTATGCCACATATTCCGGATTTTCCACAGAAGAAAACGCATTTGCCTATGCCACGAAGACAGATAAAAATGGTACAGCAAAAATAAAGATCCTTTGTCCTGGCATCTGGCTGATAAAAGCCGATTACCAGGAACCATATTCTGATCCCAGTGAATGCGACGTGGAATCCTTTGTAGCCACACTCACCTTCGAGGTGAAGTAGGAGACTTTCATGAGCACTGAAGCTCCGTTTATATCTGAACAGTTCTCTTATTTGCGCAGCTCGGCGGGTGGAAGCATGGGATTTTTCCTTGTACTGTTTTTCAGCTTTGCATGCCTCCAAGGGACCTGTACTGTGGCGTCAGCCCACGGTGTTTACGGCGACATCGACAGGGCGCAAGGTATTATGGCACATGCTGCATATGATGATGGCGAACCCATGAGCTACGCAAAGGTGGAGATCTTCAAAAAAGGTGAAAACCTCCCATTTCAGACAGGAATGACCGACCGGAATGGGAGGTTTCTCTTCCTCCCGGACAGACAGGGCGATTGGAAGGTAGTGATCAGCGATGAAATGGGGCATAAAATAGCCTTGAAGGCGGTTGTAGACGATATGGCAAGGATGTCTGTGAAGGGAGCCGGCGGTAGCCCCACTGTTACGCGATGGCAGGGAATGGTTGCCGGTCTTGGAATTATCTCGGGGTTCTTTTCGATACTTTTCTGGTATTATTCAATACACCGGAGACAAGGAAAAACATAATGCAGGCAGTGCTCACCTCACAATCGCCAGAATAATCGGTTCATCCGGTAGTTGGATACATTTACCCAAAGCCTGGGGTGGTCAAAATTGGGTTAGCACAGGTGGTCATTTTTAGGTTGTCACTACGCACAATCGAAAAAAATTTTAAGCGGCACTACCTTTTTATATTTTTCTGAATCAACCCCTCAGATGAGCAACTTTTTGATCCCCCCCTGGTTGCATATTGCAATCCAAGGCCTTATAGATATTTTTTTAAGCATATGTGCTTAATATCTTACAGGAGTTTCAGGGATAGACTATCTTGTCATGAATAACCTATTGAAATAAAGGTTAAATTTTTCTTTTTATTCATAAGACCCCACGAAAACAAACCTGATACTGGAG
>CAYVIE010000109.1:0-10724 GCA_964451355.1 uncultured Desulfobacteraceae bacterium | reverse complement strand
ATTCAATGAGATCCTTTTTCGCGCCCGACACCTTATATAACTTCAGATACAGATCTCCCGCTCTGTAAAGAGACGCCGCCGCCCAAGGCCCCTTGGGATTCATCCTGTATACTCCAAGAAATGCTTCGATACACGGCAGCCAGTTGTGACGGTACTTTTGGGCGGCCGGATCCTTCTCCAGCTTCGATTGGCATTTCTCTGCCGCAAAAAACCTCTTTGCAGCATCCTGCCCCGGGGAGGCGCCAGTCGCGGCGCATGAAAAAAATAAAAAAACAAATAAAATGACAGCAAAACTCAACACAAAACCCTGCCCACCGCCTGAAAGGCTGAGACCGGTGGTGTCTGTAACAAACACCTTGCAAGCACCATTTGTCTTACAAATGAATTCTACCCAGAAAATTCTGCGGATTTTCGGAATGATCCCGTTTATAGGTTTATCAGTTACTGGTAGGCTGTCAGGTTGCATCATCTACAATCCATACTGACAATCATGAAAAGATCTCTTTTTGTACGCCACTTCGCTGTGAAGAAATCATGCCTCTTTTCCCGGCTGAATGCTTTTGTCTTGGCCTGCCGCCCTTCTCAACCAAAGACCTGGCGCCTGAACTACCTCTTGCTTTCAGGCATAACTCATTCAAATAATTCAAAGCCTCAAGCGGTGTAATATTTTCAATCTCGATACTCCGTAGGATATCTGCTAATTCTTCCTCCAAAGACTTGAACAATGTCATCTGGACCGGGGATGAACCGCTACGATTAAAGAATTTGTCTCCCTGTGTCTCCGGGACCACCCGGCCGTGTTTCTCTATGAGTTCGAGGACTTCTTTGGCTCTGGCAATCACCGTATCCGGAAGGCCGGCAAGTCTTGCGACCTGTACACCATAGCTTTTGTTGGTGGCGCCCGGAGCAAGACGGTGAAGAAATATAATCTCATCGTTCCATTCTTTAACAGCTATATTGTAATTCTTCACACGGGGGAGAACGTCTGCAAGCTCTGTAAGCTCATGGTAATGCGTTGCAAAAAGAGACTTCACACCCGTACCCCGAAGATTATGCAGGTACTCAGCCACGGCCCATGCTATGGAAAACCCGTCAAAGGTGGAGGTGCCCCTGCCGATCTCGTCCATTATCACCAGGCTATTTCCTGTTGCGTTATTTATGATGTTTGCCGTCTCCTCCATTTCGACCATGAATGTACTTTGGCCCTGGGATAGATTGTCCAGCGCCCCTATCCTGGTAAAAATCCTGTCAGTAAGCGCGATATCCGCGGACAAGGCCGGTACAAAAGACCCCATGTGAGCCATCAGGACCGTCAGGGCAACCTGCCTCAAGACCGTCGATTTTCCCGCCATATTCGGGCCGGTGATAATAATAATCTGGTTTTCCTCGTTATCGAGTTTAATACTATTGGGTACAAAGCGTTCAGCAGGAAGCATCTTTTCTATTACTGGATGCCGTCCGTCCTCAATGCGTATCACTCCGGCCGTGTTTATCGATGGTCTGTTATAACGATTTCTTGTCGCTGCTTCGGCCAATGATAGTATGCAATCTGCTTGCCCCACAAAAGCCGAAACCTCGCTTATCAAGGTGCCGGCGCCCATCACCTGCCTCCGCAATCTTTCAAAGATTTCCTTTTCCAGCTCTGCGCGTTGCTCCTGAGCCGAAAAAATTTTTATCTCAAATTCCTTGAGCTCGTCTGTAATATAACGTTCAGCATTGACCAGGGTCTGCTTTCGAACGTAGTTTGCAGGAACAGCCGACACCTGGGATTTGGGGACTTCTATGAAGTAACCAAAAACCTTGTTGAATCTGACCTTGAGATTCGCAATCCCGGTCTTTTCTCTCTCCTTTGCTTCCAGGCCAACAAGAAAACTATGCGCATCCGTGGATATCGTTATAAGCTCATCAAGCTTCGGATCATAACCCTTCTTGATCATGCCACCTTCGGTTATCACCGGCGGCGGATCATCAACAATGGCTGAATCTATTTCGGACGCCAAGTCAAGCAGGGGCGAAATATTGCTGTCAATAGAAAAAAAGGGAGAGACAAAACTTGAGCAAATTCTCAAAAACTCAGGCAAAACTGCAATAGAACGCCCAAGTCCCAGCATATCCCTGGCATTAGCATGCCCCATGCTTATCTTTGCATAAAGCCTTTCCATATCCGGCATGCCGTCAAGAATCTTGCGGGCATCCTTTCTTGATCCAGGCTTCTCAAACGCCTCTTGTACCGCATCCAGACGACCGCGGATCTTGCCGGCGTCCATAAGAGGATTGCGCAGCCATTCCTTGATTCTTCTTCCACCCATTGGCGTCAAGGTGTAATCGATCACCGAAAGCAATGATCCCTGACGCCCACCTGTCTGAAGATTGGCAAGCAACTCGAGATTTCTACATGTCACGGCATCAACAAAAAGAAAACCTGTAAGATTCCTGGTCTCTATTCTGCAAACATGTTCTATTTTTTGTTTCTGGGTCTCTTCAACATATGAGAACAGGGCTCCCGCCGCGGCTATCCCCGCTTTCATCCCTTCACATCCAAACCCATGCAGGCTCCTTGTCCTGAACTGCTCCAGGAGGAGCTGGCGTGCATGCCTGTACTCGAATACTTCGGGCTGAACCTCACTTACCGATGTATCCGCAAAAGGTTCGAGCAGTTTTCCATACTCCACCGACTTTTTAGCCCCTGCAGGAACCAGAAGCTCAGCGGGCGACTGCCGGGCAAGCTCATTTTTTATCAAAAGAGGATCAGCTGATTCGGATACGAGAAACTCCCCGGTTGATAGGTCCAGAAAAGATAACCCCCAAAGTCCTCCCTCATGCACCAGGCATGCTATAAAATTGTTTGATTTCTCATCTAAAATATCTGAAGAAAGCACCATCCCCGGGGTGACAATCCTTACAACATCACGTTTCACAAGGCCTTTTGCCGCGGCGGGGTCTTCGATCTGCTCGCAAATAGCCACCTTGCAGCCTGCGTTGATCAGTTTTGCCAGGTAAGCTTCTGCAGCCTTAACAGGGACACCGCACATAGGGACAGGGTCTTTTTCCTGCTTGTTTCTAGATGTGAGGGCGATACCGAGAATCTCAGCGGCTTTTTTTGCATCCTCAAAGAACATTTCATAGAAATCCCCCATCCTGTAAAAAAGGATGCAATCCGGATAATCAGCCTTAATATCCAGGTACTGCTTAAGCATTGGGGTTATCTTGGTTCCATTCATAAGACCCGCTACTTCTCTGGTAATGATCTGGTAATGATAATGATGCTCAATATACCCACCTGTGGAAAGGCATGCCGGCCATGACGCAAATGCACGGGCAACAAACCCGATGGATCGGCGAATCTGCACGTAACCGGAGCAAAACGAAAATTTCCGGTCGAATTAAACAATCATGATACTATAGAACAATCCTTGAAAAAGGTGAGATCTTGATATCGGCTCATATTAATAATAAATGCTGCAACAGCAGGGAAAGTCACACAATTACCACGGGAAACACAAGAGCCGCCTCGGGTAATCGTGATGCCCATTCCTGTTTCCTTATTGGTTATCTTCAACATTCTCCTGGCCGGTAATACTATTTTTCCCATCAACAGAATGAAGACGTCTCCGAAGAGCTTCAAGTTCTTCCCTCATCTCACTTATGTTCTTTCTCATTCTGTACTTTCCAGGCAGGGTATAAACATAAGACAACAAGCAACCGAAAAGGAAAACGGAAAGGTAATAAATGATTACGGGCTGGCGTGTCTCCATATCGATAAACATGAGATTATACCGAATAAGCTCTGCTCCTGAAAGCATGGCCCAATTCTGGTAAACAAACAACCCTATGGCCGCAACAAGCAGCAATGAAAAAAATATCTTGAGCTTTTTCATCCAACGACCCCTTTTTTGTTTGTATCATGATCAATCATTTTTCATCCAGAAAAGAGAATATGAACGAATCGTCTCCAAACCTCAAACATTTTTTCTTTGAACCAAGACGGACCTGAAGACGCCTTCCAGTCACATCCGCCTGTACTTCGGCCGGAGGTCGGGAGGCGCAAAGCTTAAAAAATACTGATCGGTCATACCCGCAATGAAATCCCTGACTATTTCAGCCGGTTCATGGGAATCTATATATTCCTGGGCCATATTATCAAGAAAATCAGAGAAGACCGGTGATTCCTGGCGGTTTTCTGCAAGGTCATTTAAAAAGCGTTCAAACAGAAATTCAAATATCTTTTTTATCCTGGCCGTCTCTTTCTTGATAGCCTTGTTGCAATAAATCCTTTCGTAGTTGAAGCGCTTCAAATGCCGCAATGCTTCGGACACCTCCTGGCTGAAGGCCAGATAAGGCCTGCCTGTACTATTTACTATAACATCGGTAACCAGTGTATATACTATTGTGCCGTTTGTCGCTCCCAGGATTTTGACACAGTCTGCTGGAAGCTCCGAACGTTTAATGAGACCGAGCCTTATGGCGTCTTCTATGTCCCTGCCGATATAGCTGATAGTATCTGCAAATCTTGCGACACAGCCCTCAAGGGTCATGGGCGAAAGGGATACGGCCTTACCCTGCTTCTTTTTCTTGATAGCGGCATCTATATCCTCAAACCCATTCTTTGTCTGCGGCACAAGCTTCGAGTCATGCACCTCACCATCATGGCACAGAATACCATCTATGGTTTGAAGGCACAGGTTCCAGCCCCTTCCCTTGCGCTCCACTTTCTCAAGGAACTGAACACTCTGAACATTGTGATGAAATTCGCCTATCCCGGCAGATACACACAGATCGGATAAAATCCTTTCGCCGTCATGGCCAAAGGGTGCGTGTCCAATATCATGGCCTATGGCTATAGCCTCAATCAGGTCGAGATTCAGCCCGAGGAACCTGCCTATTGTGCGGGCTATTCTGGAAACGAGCTGGACGTGAAGCATTCTGTGGGTAATATGATCGTTACGGATCAGATAAAAAACCTGAGTCTTATCTATATAACGGCTGTAAGCAAGAGAATGCAGTATCCTGTCGACATCAACCGCAAACTGTTGACGATAGTCCCTTTTCTGGCGTATCTCGGGACTGCGCCTCACACCTGAACTGCTTGGCGCTGCATAGGGAGAGAGAAACTTTTTCTCCTTCGCATCCAGCGCTGCCCTTAATGGAGCAAACCCCTGGGGATCATATTTTGCCATCCTCGATCAGCTCCTCCATCATGGCGTTATAATCGATTCCGGCCAGGCTAAAGCCTTGTCGGCCGTATTTCATGTTTGCCTCCAGAACGAGATATCTTCCTCCATTCTTTTTACAAATGTCTATTCCCGCATCATCAAATCCACAGGCCTTGACAGTCTCCACTGCAAGCCTTACCGCTCTTGAATCTATGTCTGAAAAACAGATTTTGGCGCCAAGGCTCACATTACACCGGAAATCACCAAACCTCGGTATACGCCTGTATGCAAGCACAGGGATAAAACCTATAACAACAATCCTGAAATCCGATTGTATGGGAATGTATTCCTGGATATACGCAGGCCGGTTCATGGCGCAATATCTTTCCAGCTCAGACAATTCTCTCACCAAAAATACACCCCGGCCCATGGATGAACCTCTTGGCACCTTTGCTACTAAGGGAAAATCAAAATCTGCCAGGATCTTTTCCACCGGGCACCGGCCATAATAAATCCTGGTCTTTGGATGGGGTATCCCGAGCATCGAGAAAAGAACTGTCTGGCGGATTTTGTCCTGAGCAAAACTATAGGTATGCGACGCCGGGAATGTCTGTTTACCAGATGCAGCAAACATATCGGCATAAAGGGATGACGGATAGTATATCTTTTCCGCCCTTCTGATCGCCTCGGCATCTTTTTCCGGATAATCCCAAAAATTCGGCCGGACCCCTAAAGTAAGGACATTTCTGCATCTCCTCAACCTGGCTTCAAGGGCTATCACCTTTTTTTTGGGAGCCTCCAAATCCTTTCTTCCTCCCCAAAAGACTTCCCTTTTTCAAAACCCCGGTCTTGACTCGGCCCGCTGAATCATTCACGTCTGCTCCGGGAGCAAGGAATATGTAACCCGGCTCATAATTTCCCCCTGCTGTTTCCAGGGAGTTCGCTCTCCTGATATTCACTCTTTCAAGCCATCAGGGTTTGTGTCAACAATACCAGGGCTATTCCATAACCGTTCGATCCGCACAACAATAGAGACCTTTTTGTCTGATGAAAAAATAATTCTTTCGGGCAGCTCCAGGGAACCATGTCGCCTGTATTCGGGGATCTCTACCATATATAATGTGCCGAACCATCCATAAACAACCGCATTCCGGATTTTAACCCCGCGTGTATCAAAACGGTATGAAGCTGTTTGAATGTTGAACCATGAGAAAAGATCAAGAACAGGCCCGTTCCCATTGTTGTCCGGTTGCCACCTTGCACTGTGAAACCGGGGCAAAAAGGCTCCCGAGGAAATCCACGTAATAAACTCATCTATATCGATATCTATACCACACAACGAAGAAAGAAAATCTCTGTCAACTCTTTTTTTTCTTATACCCGCAGCTTCCATGTATGAAAAAACGCATCCGTCAACATCACACTCCAGGCGGGCGGAAGAATATCCGGCAAGCCCCATGAGAGCGATCCTGATATGATCTTTGTCTGTTGCATTCCAGGCCATTCGGCCGCTTATGCGTCCATTCCCTCCAGTAATGACTATCTTTGCGATACCCTTGGACGGAAAAGCTTTTTGGATGCGAGCCGACAGGGAATTGACATGGATGATAGCAGGTTCGCATGATTTCAACCCATTGTACCTATTAAAACCACAAGAAGAAAAAACAGAAAACAACAATACAGAAACAATCAGTACCCGCGGGAGTTTTACATTATGCACCTTATGAAATCTCACCCGGGGATCCAGCCTCTTTTTTTTATTAACATGAAAAAGCTTCACCAGCCTCCGAAATCTATACCACCGACCGCGTCTCTTCTCGGCAAATGGCCTCATTCTTGATGGATTTGTAAAAAGTCCATCAACCGGCCGAGGCCGATTTAGCCCCGTCCGGCTGATAGAGGATGTGAAACACTTTGAAATCATTACAAATAGTAAAGGAGGAAAAACCCTCCCCTGCCTCCTAAAAAAGCATTTTTGTTTACCGTGAAAACTCCTCCATGGCCGGGGTGAAAAACAGCCCTGTTTCCATACACCGGGGTGATTGCTGCTAATCATGAAAGTTTACGGGATCATCATTCATAGATGTTGCAGGCAAATCATTGTTCCGCGAGCAACAGTAGAAAAGATATGTGAAAAATCAGCAAAATATTATTCGCACAGGTTAACGGGAAATCTGATCCAAAATTTTATCAATCTTTTCCTGAAGCCTTCCGTTATCGGCGCCTTCTTGTTCTTTAGCCTTATTGTAAGCTTTGACAGCCTTCTCATACATTCCCGCAGATGTATATGCATCCCCGAGATGCTCGAGGATAACAGGATCGTTTTTAGTCTTTTCCACAGCCTTTTCAAGAAACGAAATCGCTTTCTTGATCCTGCCCTGCCTGAAATAGACCCACCCAAGACTATCCAGGAAATAACCGTTATCAGGCTTTGCCTCCAATGCTTTTTTTATCATCTGCTCGGCTTCATCCAGTCGCATCCCTTTATCCGCATATGTATAACCCACATAATTGAGGGCATCCGGATTCCCGGGCTCCAGTTTAAGCACCTTTTGCATTATCTTGAGCGCCTCATCAGGCTTTCCCATCTTATCGTACACAACACCCAGATCGTAGAGCATTCTTGCATTATTCGCATCAAGCGCCAGGCCTTCATCAAGAATTTCAGCGGCTTTCTCATATGCGTCCTGTGCCATGTAGAAAGAAGAGATGAAAGGAATCAACCGGAGCTTAACACTATTGTCGGCGCTCTTATATATTGGATATAAATACGAAACAGCTTCTTTAGAGCCCTTGATCTTCTCCAGGCAAAGCGCCTTATGAATAACGGCATCGAGGTAAAAGCGTGAATCTTTATCCACCATGGACAAGTAAAAAAGAGCATCCTGGCAATTTCCCTGAGTATATTCCACGGCACCAGCAAGATAGTACAGATCGGAATTCCCGCCGCCATGCTCGATAATGGAGTTAATTACATTTTTTGCATCATCAAAGCGTTTGTTACCAACAAACCTCGCATATATTACAGATACAAGATTAGCATCAGATCGAGCCCTCTGTGCCAAACGCGAAAATATTTCATCCGCTTTTTTTTTGTTGCCGGCTTTTTTATAACAAAGGCCCAGCTCGATTTCAGCCACAAGGTTTTTCGTATCGCGCTTCAGTATCTTCTCGTACGTACTTGCCAAACTTTTCATGTCTCCTGACTTCTCATAGAGAAGTGCAATTTCCGCAAGCGCCTCGATCCTTGCTGGTTCGAGCTTTGAGGCTTTATTTAATGCAGCTATTGCAGCAGAAACTTTTCCCTGCCTGGCCAAGGCCTTGCCCAAAAAATAAAATCCTTTAAAATCGCCCGGAAATTTTTTTGTATATGCCGCAAATGTTTCCACAGCCCCGGATATATCTCCAAGATTCATCTGTATCCTGCCCAACGCAATACGAAGGTCCTTTCTCTCAGGATCCGCCTCGGATGCCCGCTTGAGCATATCTGAAGCGGCCTTCAAGTCTTTTTCCGCCTGATACACCGACGCGGCAATAATAAGAGCCTGTATATTTTGGGGATCTTTGGCCAGGATCTCTTTTGCAATTTTTAATGCCTCTTCTTTTTTGCCGGCCCGGAAAAGTATCTCGGCCAGATCCTCCCTGGGCCGGAGGGCCCCTGGATCTTTTCTGATTGCACTACGAAGCAAAGATATCGCGGAGTCAATATCTCCTTGTTCAAGAGCTATTCTTGACGCGAGAAAATCGAAATATGGTGTGGTCGAATCATTAATAACCTTACAGGATTCCGGCGCCGGTTGATTGCTTTTATCCGCTGGAGCAGGCGCGCTTTTAACCGGCATGGGTTCAGAAATGATTTTCTTACCTGAAATACCCTCCACTGATCTAGGACTGCAAGCAGGAAAGATAATATAAAAGAAAAGCAATCCCACGCCTACTACCAGAATAGCTCTTGAAGATAATTGCATGTATAAACTCTCCGATTACTGGAAATTTTTTTGTTTAAACAAAAATCAAGACTCATCAAATTGATAAAAAGTATCGAAGTCAGGGAGCTCTTCTTGCAGAAACTTCCTGAACTTTTTAATTATATTGTTTTCAATCTGCCGTATCCTCTCCCTTGATATCCCATACTTGTCTCCCAGTTCCTGGAGAGTCACCGGCGCGTCAGTATAAATCCTTTTATCGAATATATCGAGTTCCCGTTCTGTGAGCTTCTTTTTGAACAGCTCAACTTTTTCTCTTATAATATTATTAATTTCCTTTCTGGCCAGAAGATCCTCGACAGATTCATCATCAGAACTTATAAATTCCCCTCGCTCGGTTTCAGAGTCATCTTTTAGTGGCTCATCCAGGGAAAGGTCCCAGCTGTCCAGGCGCATATCCATCTCCTGGACTTCCTTTTCAGTGACGCCAAGTCTTTCCGACAGAAGTTTTGTCTCTGGAATAAACCCTTTTTCTATCAGGCTCTGCTTCTCTTTTTTCAGCCGGAAAAAAAGCTTACGCTGGGCCTGGGTGGTTCCGATCTTAACCAGTCTCCAGTTGTCCATGATGAATTTTAAAATATAGGCCTTGATCCAGAATGAAGCATAATAGGAAAATTTAACATTCTTGTAAGGATCAAACTTTTTGACCGCGTGCATCAATCCAATGTTTCCTTCCTGGATCAGGTCCATAAGATTCTGCATCCATGCCTTCTGAAATTCAAGAGCGATCTTCACCACAAGCCGGAGGTTAGAGGTAGCAAGGATGTAAGCTGCCTCAGGATCTTTCTCTTCCTGGATTCTTCGGCCCAGTTCTATTTCCTGTTCCCTGGTGAGTAAAGGATAACGGCTGATCTCCTGCAGATATCTCTGAAGCGGATCATATGGTACTATACTCTTTGGCGATTCATTATCGGAAGGAGAAGGCAGAAGTTTCTCAATTCGCTTATCGTCACCGCCCTCAAGCAAAAGCAGCTCTTTGTCGCCTTGAGTATTATTACCGGATTCCAAACCGGTTTTGTTCCGCTTTTTTTTTATTTTCATCTTTCAATAACCTTTTCTCAGGCAAATTATTTTTATATATCTTGTTATGATTTTTCCCCATGTCCCGACTTTGATCCAGGCAAAAAAATCAAAATCTCATGGCCCCGGCAGGCTTTCCTTTGAAAACCCGACCTCCCGCGATTCAGATACACGCAACGGACTATTAAAAATTAATCCGGCATAGCCATAAAGATGCTACTTGCCTTTGACAAACAGTTCTATTATAAGATTTTGAAAAGCGGCAATTACTGAACAAATTCCACTTGATTTATCGTTGAAAAAAAATTATCTGTTCCATCCTTAAACTATTTACCTTCCATAGTAGATCAAAAATTACAATATAACAATCACGCGCCTGTAGCTCAGCTGGATAGAGCAACGGACTTCTAATCCGTAGGCCGCAGGTTCGAATCCTGCCAGGCGCGCCACCAACATCTTCTTCCCGAAGCTATCCAATGTTTTTTTGTAGTTATTTTTTCCCATGATGAGCAATTATGACGGCTCCGTAAAAAGTCCGTCTGCTGCGTTGCGCTTCGCCGGAAAG
>CAYVIE010000108.1:0-10787 GCA_964451355.1 uncultured Desulfobacteraceae bacterium | reverse complement strand
AATCTTCTCCGTTTCATTCTGGATCCCCTTCTTGGTTTTGTTTTTTTCACTTTAACATATTGTCCCATTTTTGGGGTCCACTATAAAATTGCATAGTACGAAATAATTTGCTTTCCCAAAAACAAACTTTTTCCGTAATGAATTTTTTATAAAAATTTATGATGTCCTGCTTATCATATCTTGAGCCTTTTCTTTCCCATAAATAATTAGAAAAAGAGGATATGAAAGTGTTAGCCCCTTATCTTTTATAATAAACCAGATAAGTATACTTATAAAAAAGAAGTTTACAATAAATTCTAATTTTAAAAAAATAATTTGATCATGAATATTTGGTGTTAATTCCCCTAACAAATAAAAGCATGAAGATAAAATTAACAAAAAAATTTCAACCAATAATAACTTATAGTTAAAAGAGATTAACCTTGATGTTACAAAAGGCAAATTTTTTTTTGATAATTTTAGTAAATAAGTTCCGATAAACCAATATCCTAAAAAAATGATATAATAAAGAGCAATATAAATTGGTTGTCTATAGATCATGTCTTCTTATTTTATGGGCTGTAAAAAAAGTATCAAATTTGTTTGAAATATCGGGAGGAATCAGCCAATGTCTCTAAAATCCTCCGTTTCCCCCTTTTTTTCAAAAATAATTTTTTTGCCGTTTCGTACCCAAAGGCACCGAACGAATCCAAATCTGGTTAGCATCATGCTTGTATTGATTCCTCAAGATTCAGGTGCAAGGTTTTTGCAAGTATGCGTAAATAAACTTGCATTATATTCTTATTTTATATCATTCTAATATTGAAAAATCAAGATGTTAATTTTAATTCAGGAAACCCTATTATAATACTTTTATTCCTCTGCATCTCCCATGCAATCATTCATAAATTTTTTGCTTTTATAAAAACATTCACGTATCGACAAAAGTCCACTTGTACTAACTACGGCTGTAGCTATACTCCAACAAATGTTAATACACGTCTTTGTTTCTAAACCAAATGTTTTATATTTGCACCCTATTGCACAAACAGCTATCATAATTGATTCTACGCCTCCATAAGAATAAAAAACATTGATCATGCAATTCCAAAGTATACGGTTGGCTTTCATAGAACAATACAGATGCCTCCTCAAATAATTAGGCTCTTCCACACTCCTATATGCTATCTTGTTAAGATTTGAAACAACACTAAGTACTGTTATTACATTTCCAATAGTCATCTCCCCAGTCGGATCTACAAACATCACCGGATTCATGTTCGCATACATATACTTATGCAGTGAGATGGGTTCAAACAGCTTCCCCTCAAACGCATCGGTGGTCAAGAACCTTCCCATTTTCGGATCATAATACCTCGCCCTCAGGTAATAGAACCCGGCATTGGGGTCGTATTGTTCGCCTGTGAAGAGATACCTGTTCTGAGTGCTTCCGGTGCTGTAAATCAGACTGCCGAACGCCTCATAGGTGTAAGTATCGGTCACTGTCCCCGAGTCGTCTGTCAGGGCTCTCGTGCTTCCCAGGCCATCGTAGTGATAATACGATATTGTGCCTGCCCGATCCTGGCTGATGAGATCGTCCCCGTACACATAACTGGCTGTCAAAGAATCAAGATTATCTCTTTCTTCCAATACCTGTGCGTATTTCCTGTTTTTATCAACCAGAAAATGGGTGCTCTCCCCATCAACGGTCTTTGCAACCCTTATGCCATCGACATCATAGGCATACGAGATTTCAGAAGCCATGGTTGTGGCATGGATCAGCCTGTTTTCATAATCATATCTGTAGGAAACTGAATCCTGCCCTGCTGTCCTTGTTATGGTGTTTCCGTTGGCATCGTAGGTATAGGTGCGGGTGTAGCCGGGGCCGGCCTCAGATACCAGCCTGTCGTTTGCATCGTATGTATAACTTGTTGTGCCGTTGTTATCTGTCTTTGTCAGGCGGTTGCCCTTTGCGTCATAGGTATATTCTATTGTCTCATTGCCGTTTTCCGGGTCAATGATCTCCTCCCTGGTCAAGCGGTACAACGCATCATAGGTGTAGTTCACGACACGGCCGTTGTGCTCGGCCACGTTCAGGCGGTTTCCTGCCGGGCCGAGGGTGTAGAAGTAACTGGAAATCACCTCCCCGTCTGCCTTGCGGTTTTCAAGATAGGCAAGGCGGTTTAAGGAATCGTAGGTGTAGTGGGCCGTGGTGCCGTTGGGATAGGTCACGGATGCGCGATTGCCATTAGCGTCGTAGGTGTAGGTTGTGGTCCTCCCAGACGGATCGGTGACGCTCGTAAGCCGGTTTGCCGCATCATAAGTATAGGTGGTGGTCCCGGAAGGCGTCGTCACGGATGTACGGTTTCCCCTGGGGTCATAGGTGTACGATATGGTATCCCCGCCAGGGTATGTCACGGCAGCCGGCCTGCCACGCTCATCGTAGGAATAGAGAGTGGTTCCCCGGGCATCGGTTACGCTTTCGCGCTTTCCGTCGCCAAGGTATGTGTATTCAACCGTGCTGTTGTCCGGAAAGACCTTGCGGGTCAGGCGGCCGCAGCAGGGAGAATATTCATAGGTAATCGTATTTCCGTTGAAGTCTGTATGGGCCAGCATGTTACCCATGCCGTCATAGGTGAAGGTCTCTGTCATACCCAGGGGCAGGGTGTGTGAAACAACCCGGCCAAGGTGATCGTATTCCCATGTCTCTGTGTTGCCGTTGGGGTCGGTATGGGAAAGCCGGTTGCCTGCCTCGTCATAGGTGTAGAGGGTGACGTTTCCCAGCGCGTCTGTAACCGATACGAGGTTATCTGCGGCATCATAGACAAAAAAGGTAGTATGCCCGGCCTGGTCAGTCTCGGCAACCTTGCGGCCAAGAGCATCGTAGGCCACAAAAGAGTTGGTGTTGTCAGGATAGATCGTTTCTGTTTTCCGGTTTGCCGCATCATATACGTACCGGGTGACAGCACCTGACGGGTCGGTTGTTGAAACCTGGTTGCCCGCTGCATCATAAGAAAACCGGACCGTGTTGCCCAAGGGATCTGTTAAAGAAATACGCCGGCCTGCCGCATCATAGGCAAAGATGGTCTGGTTGCCGTTTTCATCGATTGTGGCGGTAAGACGGCCTGCAGCATCATAGACCATTTCCGTAGCTGATCCATCGGGATAGGTCACGCGGGTAAGCCGGTTTTCTGCATCGTATTCAAAGAACGTGGTGCGGCCTGCGCGGTCTGTGGTCGATACCCGGTTGCCCTCGGCATCATAGGATGTGAGCAGGGAAGTCCCATCAGCATAGTGAATCGCGGTCTGGTTGCCGTTGGCATCGTATTCAAACTCTGTCCTTGCGCCGTTTTTGTCTGTTTCAGCTATCTTTCTGCCAAGAAAATCATACTCATAGGTTGTTTCGTATCCCAAGGGGTCGATGGTGCGTATCTTGTGATTCATGGAATCGTATTCATGAGTCGTTGTCATGGCCACCCGGCCGGACGGGGTAGTGCGAAATACCGTCTTGGAAAGCTCGTTTCCATACAGGTCGTATGTCCAGGTTGTTGTCCTGCCGCCGGGCGCGTCCTCCCTTATTTTGTTGCCTGCATCATCATAGGCGTATCTTGTGACATTGCCGAGGGGATCGGTCTTTTCCACGAGATTCCCATGCTCGTCATAGGAATAGGTTGTTGTGTTTCCAAGGGGATCTGTCTCTGACACCTTGTTGCCGAATTCATCATAGGCATAAGTGGTGGTGTTTCCATTGGGATCGGTCCTGGAAAGGAGCTGATTTCTTTCGTTATATGTATAGGAAGTGGTATTGCCCAGAGGATCAGTCTCGGAAAGCATGTTGCCTGAAGCATCATATGTCCAGGTGGTGGTGTTGCCCAAAGGATCAGTCTCAGACAGCTTGTTTCCGTACTGGTCATAGGTCCACGTGGTAACGTTACCCATGGGATCCGTCTTGCGGGTGACAAACCCCTTGCTGTTGAATTCATAGAGAGTGGTCCTTCCCAGCCGGTCTGTGATCCCGGATTTGTGGCTGGGGACGTCAAAGCCGTATATGATACGATTGCCCTGTGCATCAATGAGCGCTGTCATACGGCCCTGTGCATCATATTCAAACCTGCCCAGCACGGTTCCGTCAGGAGCCACAATATCCTCGAGCTTTGATGCGCCAAACAGGCCCGCTGTGTATCCGTAGCGGGCAAGGGTCCGGAAAAGCTCGGGCTCGGGTCCTGTCTGCACGACCTTCTCCAGCATACCCCTGGCGTCGTAATGGTATTCAACCGTGCGGCCAAGGGGATCTGTTATGCGCTCGATGCGGTCACCGGCTCCCCTTTCAATGGATATGGAGACTCCTGAAGATGCGGTTATGGAAGATGAGGTATAGGTGATGCTGTTTCCGTAAATATCTGTTATCGACTCGATGCCGGTTTCCGTGTTAAGGATATAAGTTGTCCCGTCAGGCTTTGTATAACGGAAGCGTACCGGCTGATATGGATCGGTTCCCCACTGCATCAGGCGGTCGCCCACCAGCATGAGATTACTGCTCGACACGTCCAGGGCCTCAAGGGAGCCCTGGGTCTGATCCAACGGCAGGTAATGTGCCTGTAGATTCAAATCTGATACAGGCAGCAGAAAACTCGATTTGGGCGTGACATCTATTTTGAATTTTATCACCTCTTGATCGGAGAAGCGGATTACCACGACGTGGCGGTACTTCTCCACAAGGTAATAGGTGGGAGCAAAGGTTCCCCGAACCTCCTGGCCCCATCCAGCATCAAGCTCCCTTGTGGTCATGGGCTTAGCTCCGGATGCAGAAAGGTTCCAACCGGGACCGAAATCCCCGTCCGGGCTTCTGCTGTCATATTCCCGCTCAAAGACAAGAGGAATCCCGGGGGCAGGTATCTGCGCGTCTGCTGAAGAAAGTGCAACCTGGCCTGCTTTGAGCTGCCCATCGACAAGAAGACATCCGAAGGCCTCGGAAACGTTTCCGGCAAGGTCCGTTGCAGCAAGCCTTATCTCATAGACACCGTTTCTGAGCAGGGACGGATCAAGAACCCCCAGCTCCCCGCTTATCTCAGTGCCGGTTCCCTGCGCAAAAACCATCCAGTCGGTCTCTCCCTGCCTTCTGGCCGAAAGGGTATATGAAACACCGCCCGAGTCATACACCCAGCCCATTACAGAATAGAGGTCAAAGACATCCGGGCAATCTTCTTCATCCAGCATCACCTCTGGAGGGATATGATCATAGGGATTTACAACGGAAAATACCGCCTCGGCAGTGGAAGAAAGCCCTGCAGAATCAACCGCTGTGGCCGTAGCGGTGAAAAAACCGCCGGCCTGGGGAACAAAAACAGCCCTGCCCTGTTCGAGCAAGAGGGCCTGGCCGTTTACTTCCAGGGATACAGAGGCTACGGCTACATTGTCTGCTGCTGTCACTGTTATGTCAACCGGATACCCCATCTGGGCGGTTGCCGGGTCCACGTGTATCCATGCATAGGGCGGAGTGGTGTCAGTGCCGGAAAAGGGTCCGAGCGATATCTTGAGGTCTATGGCTGTATCATGGGCCACGCTCTCTCCCGGCGCCACGGACTGGTAAAAGACTTGTCCCTCGGGCCGGATGTCTATGTATTCCTGCTCCACCTGCCCGAGGACAAGGGATGCCTCCTCGACAGCATTCGTGGCCTCATCGAGGGTCATGCCTGAAAGATCAGGCACATAAACCATGCGCACACCATTGGAAATCACGAGGTTCACTGGTGAGCCCGCCGGAACCACCTCACCTGCCAAAGGCTCCTGGCTTAGGACTCGGTTTACCGGAATATCATCGCTATAATTCTCCTCTTGTGTGCCTACGACCAGGCCGGAACTTGTCAGGGCCTCCCGGGCGGTATCCAGCTCGAGCAAGACCACGTTGGGGACGGTCACCGGCTCCCTTGCGCTGATAGTGACGGTATCGATCCCGCTGTCAAGCATGCCGTCGTTCACCACAAGCTGGAGTATATATTCTCCAGGAACATCTGCAACAAAGGAGGGATCGGGAAGATGAGGATCGTCGAGCTCGGCCAGGCTGCCAGGCGGCATGGAGCTTATTGACCATGAATACGTCACAGGGGCCCCTTCAGGATCAGATGAGCCATCCCCAGAGACACGCACTATAGAGGATACAAGCACAACTTGATCAGGGCCGGCATCGGCAACCGGCGCCTGGTTGCCTAAGTTCACGGTTGCCGCAGTCGTGTTATTCGTCTCATTCGACTCACTGATACCGCCCGAACCACTTCCATTATCATCCACCCTGGCAAATATGTCATAAACATCTATGGCCGGATTCTCCCATTGAAGTGTTACATCTTCATACTCTCCGGGATATAAACGTGATCCGGTCCTTGTCGTTCCGATAAGGGTGCCACCGGCATCAGGATCCCCCAGGTAAAAAGAGACATAAACCCCGGGTGCTACGTGCAAAACTCCACAGTTGCCCACCCGAGCAATCAGCACAACGGCTGAGGGGAGTGATTCGCGGTTCACACGTATCATAGATGCGGAAAGATCCGTGCATCCATGAGGATTTTGCATCTCGTTTTGACGGTAATTGTTATATGTCTCCCAGTTATTTGCCTCGTGTCGCGGTATGGTTCCGTCATCATTAATGTTTGTGATGTGATAGGTATGCTGGTTCCAGATCTTGCGGGTGTTTACCCATGTGTCGTTCGCATCTCCAAAGACCTTTATTCCATGATATTCTCCAGGGATCTCATCATTATTTGTAACCACCACTATCTCTGCATTATTGTCGTTGTCCACATCTGCAATCACCGGATATTCGAGACGCGTGCGGGACCCCATCCTGACTTTAAAAAGTTCCGCCCCGTCTGTACCTCGCAATATTCTCAGGTATTCTTCGTCGGCATATACCACCTCCGCACTTCCGTCCCCTTCAAAATCAAAAACAGACGAACCTGTTACCCCGGAGGATGTTTCCTCTATGGGGATACGCCACTTGAGTGAACCGTCCGGTTCGCAAACAAAATAATAATACTTCCCGGCCACGCTTATTTCGCGAAGCCCGTCATTGTCAAAATCGGCAATGGTCGGAGGTCCTCCCCTGTCCTTGCCATAAAAAGTGTCAGCCTTCCATTTCAGTTCACCATTGTGTTCCAAAACAGCCAACCGTCTCTCTCCACACACAACAATTTCAGGATATGGATCATCATCCAGGTTTCCTACAGCAGAAAAACCTGAAGGGATATTCTGGTTTTCCCAGTAGACCTCTCCGGTGGCCCTGTATGCCGTATTGCCTGCAATCACCTCGGGACTGCCGTCGAGATCTATATCGGCTACACATGAATTGTAAAAACCATAACCCCTTTGCCCTTTCCACAGGGTGGAACCATCACTATTATAAACCGCTCTTCCCACGATAATTTCAGAATATCCATCATGGTTCAAATCCGCCAGTGATATGCTGGCAAGCATCTTGTACCTGTCATTACGGTAATCATAGACCGGAGTATAATTAAATGAAGAATCACTGATCCATTTGAAGGTTCCGTCGTTTTCAAAAGCGATTACCTTCAAATCATTTGTTACTTCCAAAATCTCCACAAGCCCGTCATTATCTATGTCACCCACCGCAGGACTGGCGCTTGGATGCACATCATAATCGGATATGACAAACAGCTCACCTGAACCATCTCCGCTAATCGCCCTCAATCGGCCATTGGATAAGAAATTGCTACCCTCATAACTGCTGAATATAATATCTGGAATATCATCGTTATTTATCTGCCCATCATTATTATCATCATTAAGGTTGGCCACCACGGGAATAGCTGTAACCTGGTAATGATCAGGACACTCGGGGCTTTGTGACCATTCCCATTCAAGGATTGGATCAAAACTCCCAACCGGCGGGATATACTGGCAGTCTGCCATGCTGTTTGAAATGTTGTTTGCTTCGTTATTTTCCTCAATATCCCCGGCGCTGTCGACAAGGACAAAGATGCTTTTATCAAGAAACGTCAATCTTCCGCTCACAGGAATGCCAACAAGAATTGTCTGATCGGGGGCCGGTTCGTTTACAGCAATGCTTTGGCCAAGGATTTGATCTGTTTCGTCTAATATTGCATTGTTGTTCATGTCCTCAAAAAGTGTGACGGCAAACGAGCCATTAACAGGAGTGGTTCCTGAATTTGTTACCTCGACGTTTATGGTTCCTGAGATTTCAAGGCTCTGGGGATCCACCTCACTGTTTGAAAGATCCATTGATCCCGGTAAAAGATCAACGTCAGAGACAATAATCACAGCTTCCTTGGTCGTTGTGCCCCCATCGCCAGTGGCGGTTATGGTGTAAGTCGTGGTGGTGGCCGGGGAAACTTCCAACGTTCCACGTGGATCAACCGGCCCTATAGCGGGAGATATTTCGCAGGAGTCTGCCAAGGTAGTCTCCCATGAAATAGTGGCGACCTGGCCGGGGGATATCCGGGCTGGCTCAACGCTTATGGAAGCATAAGGCGGCAATGGCTTAACCTGTACGGTGACGCTTTGCTCGGATACCCCGCCGGGTCCCTGTGCATGGATCAAGTAGGTAGTTGTTTCTTGAGGGAATATCTCGAGCTTTCCGCTCAAAGCGACACTCCCGATTCCAGGATCGATCTGGCATTCATCCGCGTAATCGGTATTCCATTCAAGGATAGTCGGGCTCCCGGCATATATTTCAACCGGATCGGCCGATAGAGAAACCAAAGGAGCTGGGAAATTCACCGTCACGGTAACGCTCTTGCTCGTGGTCCCTCCAGGCCCAGTAGCGGTGATGGTATATACCGTGGTCTCGTCAGGATGAATGGTCGTGCTCCCGTTTAGTGGAATATCCTCGGTTTGCGAGCCGTTATCGTTCTGCTGAGTTCCTGTGACAGACTCTGCGTATTCTGTGGACCAGGTCAGGATAAAAGACTCTCCTGCTTCAACTGTTGTGGGATCTGCAACCATGGTCAGGCGCGGAGGCGGGTTGATCACAATGACAGTTACTGAAGCTGTTGCTGTGCCTCCAGGGCCTGTTGCCGTGATAGTGTATGTGGTATCTTGCTTAGGGAAAACAGCAAGTGAGCCGTTGGGGTCCACCTGGCCTATACCCTGATCGATCACTACTGAATCAGCATGTTCTGATGTCCATGAAATGATACTTGAAGAGCCGTAATCGATTCTTTCCGGATCAGCCGTAATATTGACCACGGGGCGCGGTATCACTGTAACCGTCACGGAAGATTCTGCTGTGCCGCCGGGACCTGATGCCGTTATTGTATATTCGGTTGTGACAGCAGGTGAAACAGAGACAGAGCCTTCCAAAGGGACTTCGCCTATTCCATTGTCTATCTCCGCGGTATCGGCATTGCTACAATTCCATGAAAGCCTGCTCGAATCACCCTCTATTATTGTAAGAGGTTCTGCAGTAATACTGGCTACAGGACGGGGGATCACCGTAAGGGTTTTACTCTGGGTAACGGTATCTCCGACATTAGATGCTGTAATGGTATATGTGGTAGTGACGGGAGGAGAGACTAAAAGGGATCCAGATAAGTGAACCTGGCCTATGCCATTATCTATGACCACTTTATCAGCAAATTCCACCTGCCACAGCAGACTGGCATAATCACCTTCTGCAATGCTTTCCGGTGAAATCGAGAAGTCTACGGAGGGAGGGGCTTGGGTAATTTCTATGGTGAGATATGTGCCGGGCTTGCTCCTTAACTTAACCTTTATCTCATTGTCTGCAGCAAGCTCCAAATCTGTTTCAAGAAGATAGACTTTGCGCTTGAAATCCTTGGGGGGAAAAAATCCGAATACCGTTTATCTCTATAACCGCACTGGTAACACGATGCTTGCTGTCAGGCTCACAATTTCTTATCACAAGATGTCCCTGACCCGGGGTGGCTACAAAGGTGTCATGGTAGATATTGGGACATCGGGTAGTGCAAATATGTTTTTTAGGTCTGAATATCGTACCACCGTAACACAAGGACCCAGAGACAAAATCAAAAACCAACCAAAGGAAAAGAAAGGGGAAAAATAAAAAAAGAGATCTCTTCATTTGTTTTGGCCCCAGTTTTAATCAGGTTTAGTAATTTTAACCAACGCGCTATCTTGTGAAGGGATATCTTTATGCATGGCTGGCAACACCTGGTTCATTCCATTACCCTTATGTCATGAACTTCGTTTATATATATGAACGACAAAATGAGATTTCAATAAAAAAACTACCCCCCGCTGTTTGTCAAGCCAGTTGTCTATGGTTTCAAGATAAGGACCCAATACCGGAAACGACTGTTTTTTCCGTTCACTATACTCCCAAGGCTCTCCATGTAACGCCTTATTCACTGTGTTGCGCGAGTGGCCCGTCATTCGGGACAATTCGCTGATGTTCCTGCCGTAGGCCCGATGGACCGTTCGAATAAATTCATATTGATCCATGCTGAGCACCTCGTCACCTCCCTGGGTATGATTTTTGCTGATATACCATAACACAGGGATGTTCTGTGCTCGGGGTGGTCAGTTTTCGGTTAGCACAACACTTGTTTCCTGGTCATTTTTCGGTTAGCACAACCACCGGCTGCCACATGCAGAACAACGCAGACTATGGGGTTTATGGCGAATGGTGAATATCACATTGCCATCCTTATATTTGCCGCTCACATAATCGTAGCCATAAAGTCCGAAAGCATGATAAAAAAATTGTGGACATGACGGTTCACATCATTGATAAAACTAAAGTTTCGCAGATGCTAATCGCATCTGCCTGATAATTGCATCTTCAATGA
>CAYVIE010000107.1:0-10870 GCA_964451355.1 uncultured Desulfobacteraceae bacterium | reverse complement strand
ACAAGATCGGCTGATTCCCTGAATTAACGAGCAGGCTCCCATGTTTGATGATCTATTAAAAAGTCGAAATTTTGATACTGAGAAAAAGATTCAACACTATCAAAAATTCATGCGACGGCTTCGTAAAAAGCTCAGTATGCAAGGCGTCGCGAGCCGGAAAAGGCGAGGCGTACTAAAAGTACGTTGAGCCGCTTTCCGGCGAAGCGCAACGCAGCAGACGAACTTTTTACGGAGCCGTCATATTTAACTGCCCTGATGTCTGGTAAGTTAAATACCAATAAAAAAACCGAACGTTCGTTCTTTTTTTAATTGACTTTCTCGCCAGCCTGAATTTATCTTCAACCAGGAGACCACCTGAATCCGTTCGATATGGTTAATTATTATCCAAGGATAGTCTTCGCGAATTTGGATTGCGTATAAGCCCTCACAAATTCGGGGAAAAATGAATTTATATTGCAGCGATTTGCTTGCCGGGGGGCTCAAGCCGGCAACGGTCCTGTATCGTTCGAAAAGTCAGAAAAAAAGATAGGAGGAAGCATGGCGTTTCTCAAGATCGACCCGGACAAGTGCAATAATGACAATATTTGTATAGAGGTATGCCCGGTCAAAATCCTGCATGTATCAAAGGAGACCGGTCTTCCCGATGTCATGGATGGCGCAGAGCCGTTTTGCATAGCGTGCGGGCATTGTGTCGCAGTCTGCCCCACATCTGCCCTTTCCCATCCCAGAATGAGCCCTGATGACTGCCCGCCTGTCAGGCCTGAACTTATTCCTGATCCGGAAAAGGCTGAATATTTTTTGCGTTACCGCAGATCTATCAGGGTATACAAGGATAAACCGGTCGAAAAGGATATCATTGGG
Organism: uncultured Desulfobacteraceae bacterium; assembly: GCA_964451355.1. GTDB lineage: Bacteria > Desulfobacterota > Desulfobacteria > Desulfobacterales > Desulfosalsimonadaceae > CAYVIE01. The sequence goes on along the minus strand of CAYVIE010000107.1, from coordinate 10,009 downwards.
GAACTGATACGCATTGCTTCACATGCTCCGTCGGGGCACAACACCCAGCCGGTGAGATGGATTGTTGTATATGAAAAAGAGGAGGTCAAAAGGCTTTCCGGCATGGTGGTTGACTGGATGAAGGATCTGCTTGAAAAGGCCCCTGGTTATGCGAAACAGTTGCACATGGACCTTGTTGCGGCCGCGTGGGATGCGGGTATTGATACGGTATGCAGGGATGCTCCTCACCTGGTGCTGGCGTGCGGCGCAAAGGGGGACAAGGTTGCAGAGACCGCATGCACCATAGCCATGACGTATCTCGACCTTGCGGCCCCGTCATTTGGACTTGGAAGCTGTTTTGCGGGATTCTTTTCTGCCGCGGCAGCGCTCTGGCCGCCGCTGCAGGATGCCTTGGCCCTTCCGGACAACAATATCTGCTACTCGGCCGTGATGCTGGGTTATCCCAGGTACCGCTACAAGAGGATGTGTGCGAGAAACAAGCCAAGGATTGAATGGCGGTGAGATCGCATCCCTGCGGGCGGTATGGAGAAGAAGAATCTTGAAATGAATCCGGGGAGGATATGTTGGAAGATATCTATGTTCATTTGAAAAAGAGGCTCGATGACATGGGAACCGGTTTTCCCGGGACGAAAAGCGGCATCGAACTCAGGATTCTGAAACGTCTCTTCTCTGAGGCGGATGCAAAGATGTTTCTAATGATGACTCCCATGTTGGAGTCTCCCGAAAAAGTGGCAAAAAGGCTCAACCTTCCTCAAAAGGATGTCGCCGCCCATCTGGAGGATATGGCCAAAAAGGGACTTTTGTTCAGAAAGAGCGGAGATCCTCCCAGGTATGCGGCTATACCGTTCGTGGTGGGAATATTCGAATTCCAGCTGAACCGTATGGACGAGACTCTGGCTCGGGATATGGAGCAGTATTATGAAGAAGCACTGGGTAAATCGTTTGCCGCATGGGGTACTCCCCTCTTGAGGACCATTCCGGTATCAGCTGATATATCTTTGCAAACCCCGGTCGCACCCTATGAGGATGTATTCAGGATCATAGATGAACAAAAAAGGATCGCCATTGCTCCATGCATATGCAGGACGACCGCAGCAAAGGCGGGAAAGGGCTGCGACAAGCCCCTTGAGGCATGTTTCCTTTTCGGATCCCATGCCGATTACTATGTTGAAAACAAAATGGGGCGTTACATCGAAAAAGAAGAGGCAAAGCGCATACTGGTTGAAAATGAAAGAGCCGGCCTTGTCATGCAGCCTTTCAATGCCCGGAATCCAGGGGGCATGTGCAGTTGCTGCGGCTGCTGCTGCGGAATACTGAGATCAGTAAAAATGCAGGAGAATCCCGCCCAGGCCGTAAGGAGCAATTATTATGCTTCTGTAGATATGCAAGAATGTGCGGGCTGTGGGACATGTGTTGACCGGTGCCACATGGAGGCGGCCTTTATTGACAATGACGGCCTTGCCCGAATCGATCCGGCAAGGTGCATCGGGTGCGGGCTGTGCGTGACAACATGCCCCACCGGGGCGATGCGGCTCGAGAGGAAGGAAGAAAACGAACTCTATGTTCCCCCGGAAAACGGCATAAAGACCTATATAAATATCGCAAGGGCAAGGGGGAAGATATAGTATAGCCCGCGGTGCTGCTGGAAAGACTGGCCATGAAACCAGAGAGACTGCGCGGCCAGCGCGGATTCATTGCCTGGAGACGATCCTGTATAGCCTGTTGCCGGCCTTGAGGTGGAGATCTCCGTCTTTTTCCTCGATGAAAGGGGCGATTTTCATCAATGCTCGTTCCGCAAACTTCACGATTTCCCCGCTTTCCGTGACAAAGTAGAGCATGTCGTTTTTTGTATACAAGGTTTCAGGATCAAGCAGGATTTTTTCCCCTGTATTTAAAACGAGCAGAAAGCCGTTGTCTTCAGGTTTCATGTCAAAGACAAACAGGGCTGTATCCTCGTAAGGGAAATAGACTTTTTCTTTTATGCCCCCTTTGTCCTGGGTCAGAAAATAACCCTGTTCATCCTTCTTTATACTTGCATGGAAGTGATCGATGATTTTTTTCTTCCGGAACCTGCCTGCCTCGTTCCTCCAGAAACCCTCTTTGTCGAGCCAGAAAACAGCCTTCTCTTTCGGGATTACCACGACCGGCGTCTTTTCGTTCGATTCATTACAAGGAGATTTTCTCATTTTATCTGCGCGTTCCAAGATTTTTATCTGTTTGAATTCATTTTAAATGGCGGGGGAGGGGAAGCCCTCCCCCGTCTCGTAAAAAAGCGTTTTTGGATCAGATATTCGGTTTTTTATGAGTCCATCATGAGTGGAACACTTTGATATTTTACTTGATTTCTCCAGTTCCGTTTCGGATAATAAATACTCAACAGGCGAGCGTCTCAAAAAGACCTTATGCTTCATCAGGGATTGCGGCCCTCATTTTCGGGGAGCCGCAATCTTTTTTCTTTCACGTTTCTTTCACGAATCCGGGGAACAGTCATATTATTCCATGGAGCGGCCCCCCGCGTTTACCCATCTCATCGACCTTTTTGGCGACAACAGGATCCGGTTCGAGTACAGGCGCGTGGTGCGGTTTCATCCTTGCATCTATTACAACCGGCCCTGAGCACCCCCAGTGCTTTTGGTGGTGGAATTCCCCAGCCCCCCATACATCTGACGCCGGGTTAGACCTTGTAAATGTCACCCATAGGAAATCCCCGATGGAGTTTCCGGCCATACGGGCCTCATCTGCCACCACGATCAGGGGGAAGCCCGAAAAGAGCTCATTCTTTTCTTCCAGGAAAGAACAGAAGCGTTTCATGGCTTCATCACCTGATTTCCTGTCCGTGTATGGCGGGCCGGAGACTACCAGGACTCCGGGCAGAGGCGACATGACATCGGAGAACTCAAGGGGGAGATCCAGACCAGGGGGGATTTCGTAACCGAGTCGTCTTTTAATTTCTCCGCATGCGGTTACCACAAGTTTCGAGCCTTCATTCAGGATTCCTCCTGAATAATCCAGGGTGTCTATGGATGTTCTGGTCTCAAAGTGAAGATCAGTCCTCGGATCAAAACGCGAAAGCACATGCTGTAAAAAAACAGACGGGTCATTCGTGTCAAGATGGGGATCGTCCTCCTTTGCTGCTATAAAAAGGTACTTAGCAAGTGCCAGTGGGCCGAAGCCCAGGATTCCGTGGGCAATCTTTAAAAGTTCCCGGGGCTTACGTCCGGCGTAAGGTATATATCTTTCCCGTCCCACGGCAAAGAGGAGGGGGTGGACACCAGCGGCATCCACGGCGTTTACCGAGCAGAGTCCCGGAATAGCGGCCGGCAGCAAGGGAGCTGTTAATTCATGAACAAGCCATCCGAAAACAGAGTCCTCCTGGGGAGGGCGGCCCACAACGGTAAAGGGCCAGACAGCATCTTTCCTGCAATAGACATCTTTTACCTTTATATAGGGAAACGGGTGCTTCAGGCTGTAATATCCCAGGTGATCGCCAAAGGGTCCCTCGGGTTTTGTTTTACAGGGGTCAATAGTACCTGTTATACAGAAATCCGCGTCAGCCGAAAGGACAAAGCCTCCCTTTTTTGCATACCTGAACCTCCTGCACGCAAGCATTCCGGCCAGCAGAACCTCTGACATACCCTCTGGAGCGGGCATCACGGCTGCCAGGGTATGGGCGGGCGGGCCGCCGACAAATATGCTTACCTTCAATGGTTTTGCGGATTCGATCGCTTCTGCATGATGCGATGCTATATCCCTTCTGATCTGGTAATGAAGTCCTATCTCCTTGTTTATGGCATAGTCATTTCCGCCAAGCTGTATCCTGTACATTCCAATGTTTGAAGACCAGACTCCCGGGCGCGCCGGATTTTCAGTGTAGACCTGGGGAAGGAGTATGAAACCTCCCCCGTCTTCCGGCCAGCAGCGAATTGAAGGAAGCTGGCCTATGGAGGTTTTCCGGAACGCTACAGGCGCGTGTTTTACTTCCCTTGGGATTGTGTAACCAAGGATCCTTGCAATCTTTAAAATCTTTTTCAGCCTGACGGAACCCGGAAGGTTCTCTGTCATGATACGCCCGGCATGGCGCAGTCCTGGCAATGCATGGCGCAGGAGATATTCAGCCCTTTTTTTGGTCCCAAAAAGGTTCGATACAGCTGGAAAGGGCGAGCCTTTTACCCTCTCATAGAGTATGGCAGGTCCCTGGGCCGCATGGACGCGGCGGTGGATTTCCGCCATTTCAAGATCAGGATCCACCATGCAGGATATCCGGACAAGCTGCCTTGTCCTTTCAAGGTCTTTTATGCACTCTGCAAGTGAAGCGTATCCCACTATCTTTAACCTCGATTTTTTATCTATGCTTCTTTGTCTATGCATCTATGATAGACTCGCAAAAAGTCCATCATAGATGATCAACCATCCAGGCAGACCTCCTGTCGTTTGCCGAAGCCCATGCGGTTGTCTGTATAATACACGGTTTCCGGAAAATAAACATAAGCGGATACTTTGAATGAAGAAAAAATTTTTACCGGATCAATCCCGGCCCCCTTGCTGCGGAGCAGGCTGGATATGCCCGGATACTTTGCCGCCATCAGTTTTGCTATTTTTCCCGATGTTTTTATGGAATCTACTTTTGCTATTTTTCCGGTCATCTGAAGCCCCTTTATTCCCTCCCATGATTCGGGTGCGGAGAATATCGAAGCGGCTGCTTCTCCTTGTCCAATAGCGTCTCTTATATGCCGCGATTCGGGGGATGAAAAAAAATAGAAGCGGTTGTCTGTAAACACATAATATACCGGAGCTGTCCAGGGTCCGGTTGCTGACATGGTGGCAATACACATTACCCTGCCCTTTTCCGCCAGGTCTGCGGCAAGCCGGCATGCTTTTTCTGCAGATATCCTCCCGGCTGATTTGAAGTATTTTGTATTCATGTAGTTGGTTCCATACCTGTCGGATTATGTGGGATTAATTTGTAACTCTTTGAAAAGCAAGGTAATTTTTGAACCTGATTCCATTTGTCCTTGATCGGGTTTGGGTTTTCGGCCAATATATTCCATAGTATGGCCATGGAAGTCGATTGTTACTGTTAATAGTACGATTCGTCCCTTCCCGGCTCGCGACACCTTGCATACAGTGCTTTACCGTGAAAATATCCCCGGAGCCGGGCGGGAAAAACAGCCCTGTTTTCATGCGCGGGGTTGATTGCTGCTAATCATGAAAATTTACAAAGCCGTCGACTCTATTTTCAATGGTGTTGAACCATTGTTTTTGGGTCAGAATTTCGATTTTTTACGATTATTGCATCATTACTGCACACATGAGGATTTATGAAGCTATACTTTGGCCTGCTCATCATGGTCTTTCTCGCCTTTGCCGGTTACCGGTATACTTTCCGCCGCATGGATACCGGCAAAGGGTTTTTCTTTTTGACCGGGTTCGAATTTCTCGTTGCGGGCTTGTTGCTGGGCCCTTTTTTTTTCGATATCATCGATTCAAAAACCTTTGCAAGTCTGGTTCCTGTGACAGACCTCCTGCTGGGGTGGGCCGGGATGCTGACAGGTGTGGGGTTCGAGGCTGCCATAATAAGGAGATCTCCCCCGAGGATTACGGCTTCAAGTCTGTTTTCAGGCGGAATCGTCTGGTTTTGTTTGTTTTTCATGATTCTTTTTTTCGTATTCCCCCGGCTGCAATTCGTGCAAGGCGGCAAGATTATCCCTTCAAGCAAAGCCGGTAGCACAACCCATACCCTTCCGGATATATGCAGCATGGAAAGCCGGGGAATGCTTTTCAGGTCTGAAGCCGCTGCCGCCGCTGCTATTCTTGCTGCTGTACTCGCTGTCTCGTCACCGTCTGCTGCGGCCATGCTCAAGGGGAGAGCCTCCGTGTCCCATCGTCTTCTTTCATACATGGCAGGGATTGATTCCCTTGTTCCTGTCCTCCTTGCCGGGGTTTTTTACTGGGTCATGCCGTCTCCAGGGGATCATGTCATAAGCCATGGGCGGCTTCTGGCCGCGCCATTGGTTTTGGCAGGCGTTTTAATTTTGTACCTGCTTGCTCTTTCGAGCAAAAGGACCACATCCGACCTTCTGGTTCTTTCCGGGGGCATGATCCTTATGACCAGCGGGGCAGCCGGCATCATAGGATTTTCCCCTTTCATAGCAAATTTCCTTATGGGAGCGGTTCTGATAAATATTTCCCGGGAAAAGGAAAAATTATACAGCCTGCTTACTGCATCGGAAAAGCCTGCATACATCATCCTTCTGGTCCTTGTGGGAGCTTCGTGGGATATGCGCTGGCTTCTGTTCTGGTGGATGGCCCTGTTTTTATTTTTCGCCAGGCTGTTTGTGAAGTGGTCGTCTGGCGTCCTGTGCAGGTCCGCGTTTGGCCTTGCCCAGCTTCCCAGGAATTACGGGCTGTTAATGACCGGTTTCAGTGGTGCACCAGTGGCCCTGCTTTTTGATATGCAGATCCGCTTCGGAGTCGGGAATGTCGGGGTCATAACCGGTGCGGTACTTATGGCGGGAATTATGAGCGATATCCTGTTGCCGGTTTTCACCGAAAAAACCGGAATCGGAAAGGCCCGATGAACAGAAGCGAAGCCGACAAAAGAACTATGATAATGCACGCCGCTTTTGCGGCGCTTGCCGCTGTTTTCACCCTGCATGTTTTCGGGACTATCCAATCCTTTGAACATGCGCCAGGCGCCATAGACCTTTCTTTCGGCTTTTTGCTTTTATTCGCCTTTGCAGTCTCAAGGGTGGTAAAGTATTTCGGTTTTCCGTTTCTCACCGGCTACCTGATTGCGGGTATTCTTGCAGGCCCGTATATGTGGGGAATCATTTCAGCTTCAATGCTCGACAAGTTGAGGCTGATAGATGATGTGGCATTGAGCATAATAGCATTCGCCGCTGGCGCGGAATTGAATATCTCCTCCCTTGCAGCCAGAAAAAAAGCTATTATTTCACATACGTTCTGGATCACGATCATGGTTTATATTGTCGCGTTCCTCTTTCTCTATATGATCTTTCCTTATGTATCCGGCCAAGGTGACCGCGCGGAGAATGAAAGGATCGTTTTTGCAATGATGCTTGCCATCATAGCTGTTGCAAGATCTCCCTCGTCCGCCATCGCCCTGATATCAGAGACCGGGGCAAAAGGCCCCTTTACAGACACCATACTAGCCGTTACCGTTATAAGCGATATTCTTGTTATAATTTTGTTTTCTGTCGGTCTGTGGGCGGCGGATTTCTTTTCAGCGGGAACGCCGGGAACAGCCTCAGCGATTTTCAGTCTTGCAGGAGAGCTGTTTTTTTCTTTTGCGGCAGGCATGGTAATAGGGAGGGGAATCGCAGCCTATCTTTCTGTTGCCAAAAGGGATATAGCGTTGGTTCTTCTTTTTACGGCCTTTTTCGTAAGCAGGGGGGCTGCCGGTTTAAATGATTTCATAGAAGCCAACCTCCATGTTTCCCTGCATCTTGAACCCTTGTTGATATGTATATGCGCCGGGTTTATGGTGAGAAACAGGAGCGGCCAGGGAAAGGTGTTTGCCGCCTACCTTGACCGGATATCTCCTCCTGTATATATTCTTTTTTTCGCACTTGCAGGTGCTTGCCTGGACCTAGGGACTCTGGCAGGGATATGGCCTTATGCCCTTCTGTTTGTCCTGATCAGGGGTGGGGCTTTTTTTTCAGGGGGATACCTTGCGGGCAGGCTGGCAGGTGACCCGGAAGTCTATAACAGGAATGCATGGATGGCGTATATAACCCAGGCCGGGGTTTCCATAGGTCTTGCCCGTATCGTATCCCAGAGGTTTCCGGAAACAGGGGGGCTGATTTATGCGCTTGCCCTTGCATGTATTGCAATAAATCAGCTCGTAGGTCCAGTGAGCTTCTGCATGGCTGTGAACAATACCGGAGAAGCCTGGAATGCTGGCGGGAAAAAGGGATTACTGCAGGCAACATCCCGGTTGGAGGATCAACGTCGGAGATGAGAGGCTGGCCCATAATTGATGATCTCATAAAAAAAGCAAAAAATGCTTTTTTTCGAGACGGGTAAGGGTTTCTACTCTCCCGCCATTTGAGATGAATTCGAATGGTTTTCCCCCCATCCCCGGACGGGGCTAAACCGCCCTCGGCCGGATGCCGGATGATGGATTTTACCGTGAAAACATCTCCGGGGCGGGGTGGAAAAACAGCCCTGTTTTCAGGCGCAGGGGTGATTGCTGCTGATCATGAAAATTTATGATATCACCATACTATGATGCAAGCAGGAGTTGGCAAATGAAGCTTAGTGATTCGGATATAAAGGATATAGAGTCCCGGGGACTGAGCAGGGAAGATATTGAGCGCCAGTATTCCGCGATTCTTGCCGGAACTCCTTATCCTGAAATAGTGCGTCCCTGCTCCATCGGTGACGGCATACTGAGGCTGAGCGATGAAGAAGCAAGGCGTTGCCTGCGTAACTTTGAGAATCCGAAGATCAGGATTCCATCTGTAAGGTTTGTCCCGGCTTCCGGTGCGGCAACAAGGATGTTCCGGTCACTCTTCAAGGTGCTTGGAACATACGGCCATGTTAAGAAGAATGAAATATGCAAGCAGGCCAGAAATGGCGACAAGGAGGCTGAATCCGTCTATTTTTTTTTGCAGAATATAACCATGTTTGCCTTCTTTGATGAGGTTTATAAAATAGCCAGGGGTTCGGGCAAAGACCTGTTTGCGGAAATGAAGGCCGGGGATTATACGTCCTTTGTCAACCTGCTTTTGTCGAACCAGGGGCTCGGATACCAAAAGACGCCCAAGGGTTTGATCCTTTTTCATCGTTATCCAGAAGGGGCAAGGACAGCCATGGAGGAACACGTGGTAGAGTCCTGCATGTATTCGGGTCCCCAGGCGGGTAACCCGAATCTGCACTTTTCTGTTGCGCCCGGCATGATCGAGAAATTCAAGGCATTCTGGGAAAAACAAAAGGATAAATATCCTGATATTTTGGAACCCGATCTTGAAATCGATTTCTCCATCCAGGACCCTTCAACAGACACCATAGCCATAGACGAGTCGGGTAATATAGCCAGGGACATGGATGGAAGGATCCTCTTCAGACCCGGAGGACATGGATCCTTGCTCGGCAACCTGGACAAACTCGACGCCGGCCTGCTGATAATAAAGAACATAGATAATATTTCCCACGACTGGCTTAAGGATGTATCCTGCCGGTGGATGCGTATCTTGACCGGTCTTCTTTGCGAAACGGTTCTATCCGTCTGGTCACACGTTGAAGCTCTTGAGCATGATCCGGTTCTGCCCAAGCATGTATTAGCGGCTCAGAATTTCATGAAAAAGAGGTTCGGTATAAGGTTGCCCGAAAAGATAAATGGGTTGCCGGTACGCAAAAAAGCGGAATTCATAAAAGAAAGGTTGGACAGGCCGGTGAGGGTATGCGGTATGGTGCCTGCCCGGGGTGAACCCGGTGGCGGCCCATTCTGGGTAAGGGGAAAGGACGGTATTGAAACCGTGCAGATAGTGGAATCAGCCCAGATCGATTCCGGCAACCCGGATCATAAGAGGATGCTTGCCTCCCTTTCGCATTTCAATCCTGTATTGATATCAGCCTGTGTCTGGAACAGGCTTGCAAAGCCCTATGATCTTTTTGCCTTTGCAGACCCTGATGCGTGGTTTGTAACCGAAAAATCCATAAACGGTGAACCCATCAGGTGCCTTGAACGGCCTGGGCTATGGAACGGCCAGATGGCCGGATGGAACACGATCTTTGTCGAAGTCCCGGCCGAAACATTCAATCCCGTTAAAACAGTCTGTGATCTTCTCCGGAAAGGGCATCAGCCGCCGGGCCAGGGGTATTGAAACCCTGGCTCGTCCATTGGTCTTTTCTGCAAAAACCTCCTTGGCGCCCCGCTGGAATGAAATTGATGCCTGGATCCATTTTCCGTCAGGAATCCAGGTGATGATTAATAATGATGGACTTGTAAAAAGTCCATCATCCGGCCGAGGGCGGTTTAGCCCCG
>CAYVIE010000106.1:0-10910 GCA_964451355.1 uncultured Desulfobacteraceae bacterium | reverse complement strand
AGGTAGTACCTGAATGGCACTATGACACAGCTGGTGGGAATCTTGAATGTTCGATTTTCTTTTCCGGGGATAATGTCTATCTGCTTATTGCCGATACCGGCGCCGGTATTACAATACTCTCTCCCGTTATAGAAGAAGTGCCGGATTACACCACCACCTCGGGAAGCGGCGGTGGTTGTTTTCTTGGCACATTTTTCTGATATTCAAATGACAGCTTTGTAAACTTTCATGATTGCTGACAATCACCCCCGGGCATGAAAACAAGGCTGTTTTTCACCCCGGGTCCGGAGATGTTTTCACGGTAAAATCAGTGTGCTGCGTTGTGCTTAGCCGTGTCACAGTTAAGAAGTGGCTCAACGTACTTTCTTATACGGCTCGAGATGCCTTGCTCATGCGCATCTGTTATACATGATTATGCATGATTCCGGCGACATAATAACGACCAGTATCGAACATCAAAAAGAAAGCGGAAGGTACGGACCTCCTCCACAACGAGCCCGTTCTTCCCAGCATATAGAGGATAATTGTAAATATCATGGAAAGCATTTGATGTCATGAGATAAAAAGGCGTCACTGCAATAAACCAGTAAATACGCTGAATCAAACGGGCAAAAAAGTTACCAGAGGGGTAGGCGAAATCTCCGATGACCACATATCCGCCCTTTTTGGCCAGAGACGCAAGATGACCTAAAACGCGATCCATGAAATCCCGGGGAAAAACATTTAAAAAGAAATTTGCAAAGACGAAATCATAACCCTGATCATCAGTAAACTTGAGTATATCGGATTCAACAATTGAAACCTGATGGGGGAATTTTCTTGCTTCAATCTTTTTTGAAAACTTTCCAAGCATGGTGGGAGAAAGATCGACTACTGTAACTCTTGCACCTTTTTCGGCGGCTGCGACAGCGTCGTTTCCACGGCCGACACCGGCAAACAGGACCCTGTCACCCGGGGAGATCTTGTCTATCATGGCGGTTTTGCAACGCCCGATCCGCCCTCCGCTGTATACCTGGCTCAACAGGTCATATACATGCCCCATGATTCGATATGGGTCTGACGACATAACAGACTCCTTTATTTATTTGTTGGATTTAGCGTGTTATTCATTTATTAATATTTTTGCTACTCTTATATTGGCGTGATCCTTTTAGTAATTTTAATTTGATATGTCAATGAACAAGCCTTAAATGTTGTGCGGTTATTACATTTGCCCCTGGTTTACTGGCCCCATTTACAGCATAAATATTTCAGTTACGCATGGGGCTTAAAGCATGAAAACGCGGTGACCAAAAACACCACTCTTGTGGAAGTCCGTTTACAATAAAGCCCAAAGTAAGGACTTTCTGCCATGCTCTATTGCAGAAAAAAATGCTTCTTTCCCCCGGGTATACTTCATCGTGTTGATAGCATGCCAGGACACCTCATGAAAAATCAGGCTTACAGGCTTCTTGCCGCAATAATTCTTCCGGCCTTTATACTCCTTTCCTCCTGCACGGACAGACAGCCTGATACATCACAACTGGCAAATAACGCAAAAAAATGCTTCAATGAAAAAGACTTTCTTTGTGCTAAAAAGCTCCTTACCGAACTTATAGCCGAACACCCTGACAATGCCGCAGCACATGCCAATCTGGCCGAGACATGCCTTATGCTCGGTGAAACCGAGCCAGCGATAAAACACCTGAAGAAAGCCGCAGCCCTGGCACCGGACCAGCCTTCCATAAAGCTTAGACTGGCATCAATGCACATACTCATGGGAGAAGACGATGCTGCTGCAGATACGGTAAAATCTGTACTTACCCATAATCCCAACAACTTGAGAGCGCTTTATCTTGCTGCGGAAATTGCGAAACTAAGGGGAGAGGATATCAGGGCGTTGAAACTCTATGAGCGGATCATAACTTCTGATCCTTCCCAGCAGCAGGCGTATTCTCCTATGGTAAAATTAGCCCTTAAAACTAAAAGATTAGATGAGATAATTCCATTGTTGCGAAAGGGGCTCGAGGCTGATCCGTCATCTATCCATATCAATCTTGCTCTTTTCGAAGCTCTGGCTGGTCAAGGCAAGATTGACCAGGCAAAAGAAGTGCTTTCAGAACTGGTTCAGAGATATCCCGCAATGACTGACTTATGGTTGATTGCGGGGAAATTTTTCATGGAGCAAAAGAGGTTCAACGAGGCTGAACGAGCCTTTCTCACGGCTATTCAGGCCAACCCTAATGATATGAAACCTTATCTGTATACAGGCGAATTTTACAAGATAGCCGGTAACTTGAAGGCGGCAGAGGCGATGCTGCAAAACGCCTACCTGATTGATCCCAAAAACCCGGCGCCACTGTTAAGCCTTGTGGATCTCTATATAAATTCTGGCCAGGTCGATGCGGCTGCTTCTTTAATGAAAAAAATCGAAAATACGGCTCAGTTTCGCCAGGAAGCCCGAATTCTCAAAGCACGACTCTTTATCGCCATGCATGAACCGCAGAAGGCTGCCGCACTTCTTTCCAAAATCGCCCGGGAAATGCCTGAAGATGAACGTCCCTGGTACTATCTGGCTATGGCTTATATGCAATTAGAGGATTTTTCCAAGGCCAAGCAAGCTCTTGCAAAAATCACTCGTGGTTCCAGCTTTTACATGGATTCTCTCTATCTTGCCGCAGGAATACATATGGTTGAGCAAAACTTTGTGCGGGCAAAAGAAATATGCGATGAAATCCTCGAGCATAACCCATCGGATACAAAAGCCGTTGAACTCCTGGGAAGAATCGCGATGTACAAAGGAGATTTCAACAAAGCCACACAATATTTCATGCACCTTGCAAAAATCGGCACTGACAAGGCTAAGGCATATGAACTTCTTGCTACGGCCTACCTCATGTCAGGCGATGAATCGAGTGCGGAAAAGGCTCTTCGCCAGGCCCTAAATCTCAACCCTACGGATCTTGCAGGCATCCTGAGACTTTCCAGGCTGCTTCTGAGCCAGAATCGCCTTGAAGAGGCTGAGAAACTACTCGACAGAAGCATTGAGACTTTCACATCGGTGCCTGAAGCAATTGCCCGCCTCAAGCACCTGAAGGCGGAAGTGCTTGCATCAAAAGGAGACATTCCCGGCGCAGAGCGCCTTTTGAAGGAATGTATCATAATCGACAACAACAACCCGGCCTTTTTTGCTTCCCTTGCCGCTCTTTATGCAAAAACAGGAAAAATCCCGGAAGCCTTAAACCGTTACAAGGCCGCAATACAAAATGACCCGAACCAGTCGATTCCCCACCTGATGATAGCAATTCTTGCAAGCATACAAGGTAAACGCGACCTTGCTATCACTCATTACAAAAAAGCCCTTGAAATTAACTCTGAGTGTGCACCGGCCGCCAATAATCTCGCATACCTGCTGGCCGATAATGAAACAAATCTTTCTGAAGCACTGAGGCTTGCAAAAATAGCGAAAAAAAGCCTTCCTGACAATCCCAGAGTAGCAGACACCCTGGGATGGGTTTATGTCAAACTGGGGCTATTCAAAGAAGCAATCAGGGAATTTTCCGCAGGGCTTGCCAAGCTTCCCAAAAATCCCGTCCTCTACTACCATCTTGGGGTAGCTTATTACAAAATGGGCGATCTGCTGCTCGCACAAAAAGCCCTTAAAACAGCCCTGAGGCTTGGGCCGGATATTCCTGAGGCCCAAAAGGCAGAATCGATAATTTCCAGAATAAGTGCTGACAGCCCAGTAACAAACCTCACCGGCCATAGCTCATAATCAACATGCGCCACATCTCTCTAAAGATACTACTTCTAGCTGTATTCATGCCGCCTGTATTATACATCATAACGGTGACCCAGGCTCAACGCTACCTTACTGCTCATTACAACTACGCAATAAAAAACATATACCTGTCAGACATGCATGATATACTTGCAGGCACCAAAACTCTTGAATCAGCGATTGCGGATTCAATCAATCACTTCATAAAAAACGACCGCCTGTTAAGCCTTGGCGTCGATCCAGACATCACCATAACCACAAAAACAGGAATCATTCTATATCCGCCTTCGGGCAGGACAGAAGCTGAATTGTCAGTACCCACATCCGACACCATCAAAGTTGCCAGAAGAAATTTCAAGCTCATGGAAAAGGGTCTTGAAATCAAGATCAACGCGACAATCCGCCCATATTCTCTGCTGGCTGTATCAATTCTATGTTTCTATATGGCTATAGCGGGAGTGATGATCTATATCCATCTTCTTGGTGTAAGCCGGCGAATAAAGTTAACTGATGAAAAAAGAAAACAGGAGATTGAACGGTTAGTAGCTGCTGAGAAAAATTTCGAAGAAAAAGCAAAAATGCTCGCTGATGAAAAGAGTCTGCTGGAAAGCGAGTACGAACGACTGCAGGCAGCATTGAAAAAGCAAAAGCTACAGGCCGAACAAAACGAGGAAGCCATGTTCGATGAGCTGGTTTCCCTTGAAAAACAGCTCCAGGAAAACATTGAACGCCAAAAGAAGCAACAGGAAAAAATCGACCAGCTCACTTCGGAGATCCAGACCCTGCAGAAACTCAAGGAATCTGTCCAGTCCCGCCTGGACAAAGCCGGAGAAAAAATGTCGCGAAGATTTTCCGTCCTGTATAAGAATATACATATCGGACACCGTGCGGTCGAGGGGCTGCTCGAACTAGACGATGACATGGCACTCAAGGCGGAGGAGATAATCCACCAATTAAATGACGACGCGTCCAAGGTCCCCATAAAGCGCAAAGTCTTTTCCAGGAGATCCAAGCTTACTGTTTTCGAGGTTGTGTTTGCCTACAGGGGAAGACTCTATTTTTCGAGGAATGAAGGAGAAAAAATCAATGTGATATGCATAGGGACAAAAAACACCCAGCACAGGGACCTGGCTTATATCGACTCCCTTTAAAAAGAATACCGGATCATCATCTGCTTCCCGCAATTCCATTTTGCTGCTGTAATCTTTGCCGCAGGAGCAAAAGATTCTTCCGGGCTGAAGTATGATCAGGATTGATTTCCAGGGCGAGTCTAAAACATCTTTCAGCTTCACGAAAATTGCCCTTGGCGATTTCAACTATACCCAGGTTATTGTATGCCTGAGCACTTCCCGGATTTAGTTCTATTGCCTTTTTCAACGCGGATTCAGCCACTGCAATATTCCCTTTTCTCAACCACGCAGAACCTAGATTCAAAAAAGCATGAAAACATTTGGGGTCAAGCGAAATTGCCCTGTCAAGAACCTCGATCGCCTCATCATACCTCTTTTCCTTTATGAGAGCGTCTCCTAGATTGGCCATGGGTTTAACATAACGGGGAGAAAGTGAAATGGCTTTGCGATATGAACGAATAGCCTCGGTCATCCTGCCAAGATCGCTCAGGGCATTTCCCAGGTTATTCCAGGCTTCCGCATTCCCCGGATCCAGGTCTATGGCCTTTTTATAGGCAATAATGGCTTCATCCAGCCTGCCTGCATCATAGAGTGCGACCCCCAGGTCGTTTTGTGGCCGCATCTTGCGGGGAGCCTTGGCAGCCACATCCCTCCAAAAAGCGACAGGATCAGCCCATAAGCTGTTTCTTGAATGAGTGCCGGCGGCAAACAGCAATAGCAAACAGATGCCTGCTACCAATGCGATGCGCCTTGATGGTATTGATTTCCCTACCCAAACCACAGAGGCAAAAATAAGAAACGCGCACGGAAGATATATCCGGTGCTCATATATTATCTCTATACCGATGAAAGAGGATTCAATAGCAAGGTTTCCCAGAAACCAGAAAATTGCGAATGATGCCAGGCGATCCCGCCTCAACATGTATACAGCCCAGCAGAATAATAGAATAAGTGCTGCTGCCGAGAGTATCGTGGTGGGTGGATGAAACAATGAATACGACAATGGATAATCATGATCCAGGTTGAGACGCCACGGAAATGGGAGAAAAACGAGTGAAAGGTAATATACAACCACACGCCATTCGGTCATAACCCTTTGAGGCATTGTAAACGGCCTGCGCCCGTATTGACTGGATAACCATCCCATGGGATCGAAATTCAGATAATAAAGCCCAATAAGAGACACGATTAAAAGTGCGCCGATAATCATGGGAAGTTTTTCTTTTAACCAGGCTGAATCCGATTCATGAAAAAAAATCCACTCGTAGAGTACGACCATGATCGGAAGCATGGCGGCATTCTCCTTGGCCATGAGAGCGCATGCACCGCAAATGATGGACAAGACGAACAGGGAGCAAGACTTGAAATTATACCCGTTAGACAAAATCAATGAAATCCGGGCCTCCACATAGCACAACATGGACAGGAAATAGAAAAAAGCGGCAAGGCTTGTCATGCGCTGGACAATATAAGTAACTGCCTGTGTGTTTACAGGATGCAAAGCCCACAAGGATGCCGCGAGCAAGGCAGGCAAAAAGATATTACGCTCAACCTTGGCCCTGTTAAAAGGAAATCCGGCGACAAGATTAAGTGTGAGGTAAAACAGGCGGAAAAGAATCAACCACGATAAAAGATGAATAATAAAATTTACAACATGATAGCCAAAAGGATCGTAGCCACCAAAATAATAGTTCAGGGCGAATGTTATATTGGAAAGAGGCCTGTGATGTGGGAGCCCATGTAATGCAGCATTTTTCAGACCGGCGAAAGAAAAATCCGCCATCCGGATATGAACATCTTCCAGGATATACCCATTGTCATCATAGCAAAAGGCCACATGAAAAGAAGGAATGTATGCGTACAAAAAGAGCAATAATGTGAAAAGCAAAAAAAAAACCACTAAAAAAAGATTATGGCTCTTTTCTGTCCGGTCCATTTGCATTGGTATCGTCCCCGGGTTTTTCGATCGGGCTTTTGTACCTGCATCCCTTCTGGGGACATGCAAGGATTTTGCCGTAACGCTTGGTCTCTTTTTCAACGAGATAAGGTGAACCGCAATCCGGGCATTCCTCTGACACCGGTCTGCTCCAGGATGCAAAGCTACAATCAGGATAACGGCTGCAACCATAAAAGAGTTTACCGCGCTTTGATCTACGCTCGATAATCTCTCCATCACAGCCTTCTTCCGGACACTTCATCCCTGTTTTACCACCCTGCCCACCACCGTTCACCGACCTGGTTGTCTTGCATTCGGGATAACCTGAACACGCAAGGAAATCACCATAACGTCCCCTGCGCATAACCATGGGCCTGCCGCACTTTTCACAGGTTTCCCCGGTTGCTGCCTCGGGTTCAGGCACCAGTGGAACGATATTACCTTTATCATCCCTGGTGTAATCCGACGAGAACTTGCATTCAGGATACCCGGAGCATGCGAGAAAAGGCCCGTTTTTACCTACCTTGATCCTCAACTCCTTCTGGCACTCAGGGCACTTGATACCGGTTGCAAGCCCTACGCCCTTTATGGAAAGCATATGTTCCACCGCCTGACTGATCCTTTTTTCGAGGGAGCCGTAAAATGTCCGTAAAAGATCAACGGGATTCTGCTGAGAAGCCTCCACCTTGTCCAGGTCCTGTTCCATTTTTGCTGTAAAGTCTATATCGAGGATTTCAGGAAAATTGGCCACAAGAAGGTCTGTTACTATGAATCCCAATTCAGTTGGATAAAACCGCCCCTTTTCCATCAAAACGTATCCCTTTTCACGTATAGTAGAAAGGATTGACGCATAGGTGCTGGGACGGCCGATACCATTTTCCTCCAGTGCCTTTACAAGAGATGCCTCGGTATACCGTGGCGGAGGAGCTGTAAAATGCTGCTTCGGCGTAAGTGTGACAAGGCGCAACACTTCACCTGGCGTTACTTCAGGAAGTATGACTTTCTCCTTGTCCTTGGCATTATTACCGTTTTCAGCCGGCTTGTACACGGAAAGAAAACCATCAAATCGTATGGTTGAACCTGTCGCCGTCAGGAGATAGTCTCCGGCAGTAACATGTATTGTCTTCTGATCTATCAGGGCATCTGCCATCTGGGATGCGACAAAACGCCGCCATATGAGCCCGTATAACGCCGCCTGATCCTTGGTAAGATAAGGAGCGACCTTTTCCGGAGTATTTCTGACATCTGTGGGGCGTATGGCCTCATGGGCATCCTGGGCACGGTTCTTGTTCGGATATGATCTGGGTTTCGGGGGAGTATAATCCGGGCCGAATTTATTTATTATAAAATCCCTGGCTGCCTGCGCTGCCTCTTTTGCTATCCTGGTTGAATCAGTTCTCATATAAGTTATGAGCCCCAGAGTTTCACCGGCGACATCAACCCCTTCATAGAGCTGCTGGGCAACAGTCATGGTTTTTTTGGCAGTGAAACGCAACTTGCGAATGGCGTCCTGTTGCAGCTTGCTCGTGGTAAATGGTGGCTGTGGCCTGCGCCGTACAGTCTTTGAGTCTACCTTGCTTACTACAAAATCAGCAGCCTTGAGTTCAGATACTATCCTGGAGGCTGATTCAGAATCTTTTATCTTTATTGTACGGTTCTTTTTTTTGACGAGCTTTGCAAGAAAACGCGGGGGGGCCTTTCCCTCGAGCTCGGCTGTTATACTCCAGAACTCTTCCGGTTCAAAGGCGAATATCTCGCGCTCCCGGTCGCATATCATCCTGACAGCAACAGACTGGACCCTTCCCGCGCTCAATCCGTATTTAACCTTTTTCCATAACAATGGTGAAATCTGGTAGCCGACCAGGCGGTCCAGAATTCTGCGGGCCTGCTGAGCCTTGTACTTGGACTCGTTTAATTGCTCAGGGTGGGATATTGCGGAAGTTATCCCGTTTTTCGTAAGTTCATGAAATAATACCCTATGGAACCTTCGACCTGGTTTTTTCAGGACTTCGGCGGTATGCCATGCAATAGCTTCGCCCTCCCTGTCAGGGTCTGGCGCAAGGTATATGTCCTCGACACCTTCCGCGGCCTGGCGCAACGAACGAATCACCTTGTTCTTCCCGGGTATTATCACGTACTTGGGTTTAAAATCCTTATTGATGTCTATCCCTATCTCCTTTTCAGGAAGATCCTTGATATGCCCTACAGTGGCAGCAACCCTGAAATCATCGCCCAAGTACTTTTTTATCGTCCTGACCTTTGTCGGTGATTCCACCACCACAAGCGACTTTGCCAATCTCTATTCTCCGGTCTTGTAAAATCGTTTTCCAGGTTCCTGGGCAACAAGCCCTTCTATTTCAAGCTCAACCAGTATGGCCGCAAGCCGCGCCGGATCCATTCCAAGGCGGCGGCACAGATCATCGATATGCTCCGGGTAAAAATCGAGCGCATGGTAGACACGCAAGGCGTCTCCTGTCAAGCAGGAATGCTCGTTCGCATTCACATGACTGCTATTCTGATTCTCTCCTGAATCCTTTTGTCGGGGCGTCATCTGTGCAAGCTGGTATTTCAACTCCTCCATAATATCCGACGCGCTTTCCGCAAGGCATGCCCCCTGCCGTAAAAGCTGGTGAGTTCCCACGCTCTTGGGAGAACCAGCACGGCCCGGAACAGCAAAGACCTCCCTGCCCTGTTCCGCCGCCAGTCTTGCGGTTATCAGTGAACCGCTTTTCTGTGATGCTTCAACCACGACTGTCGCAATAGACATTCCTGATATTATACGGTTCCTCCTGGGAAAATGATGAGCCTCGGGGGATGCATTCAAATTGAATTCTGATACAACAGCACCGCTTTGGGATATGCGGCGGGCAAGCTGCGTGTTCCGCCAAGGGTAGATCCGGCAAAGCCCGCTTCCAAGAACCGCCACTGTCCTTCCGCCGGCATCGAGCGCCCCTCTGTGCGCCTGCGTATCGATACCATTAGCAAGACCACTTACTATAACAAAACCCATGGAAGCAAGATCGTATGCAAGGCGATATGCAACGTCAAGCCCATACCTCGTTGGGTTCCTGGTGCCAACTACAGCAACCGCCGGAACACTGGGGCTGATCTTGCCGGATACATAGATGATCGGCGGTGGATCAGGTATGTGAGACAATAGCCAAGGATAATCCGGGTGCCTTAACGTGACAAGGGAGAAACCGGATTCCCAGGCTTTAACAACCTCATTCCTTGCCGCTGAAAAACCATTAAAATTCCTGATAGCAGCGGCTTTTTTCCTGTTCATGCCCTCAACTGAAAGCAGATCAGGTATTGCAGCTGAAAATACTGCCTCTGGCCTGTCAAACCTCTTTATCAGTCTCGCACATACCCTGTCCCCTATTCCTGGTACGTTCTTCAAGGCAATCCATGCGGCAAGTTCATCAACCGATGGCTGATTCTGCATAAACGAACCTGTGCCGTGATATCAGTATCACTGTGCAGCGCCAGCCTTTTGAGTGCCAAGAGGTTCAGCAGCCGGACCCAGGGCCAGCAAAATCGGGCTTGCAACGTAAATGGAGGAATAGGTTCCGACAACCACCCCGATTATCATAGCAAAAGCAAAATCATGAATTATATCGCCGCCGAGAAAAAAGAGGGCCAGCAGCACCAGGAGGGTTGTACCGGACGTGAGTATTGTACGGCTCAAGGTCTCGTTGACACTGCGGTTAATAGTCAGGTCAAGACCGAGCCTGGGATTCTTTTTCATGTTTTCCCTGATCCTGTCAAAGACAATTATGGTATCATTCAACGAATAACCGATAATAGTCAGCAGGGCGGCTACAATAGGCAGGGAAAACTCTTTTTCCATCACTGAAAAAACCCCGACCGTTATTGTTACGTCATGGATCAGGGCGACAATAGCGCCCATTGCAAATCTCAACTGGAGCTGCCAGAAAAGGAGAAGGCTTACAATAAGGGCCGCAAATATCAATATGGGTATGCTTACTGAAAACATGGAGGCAAAGTAGACAACCGCAATGAGCACACCTGCCGTAACAGCACTTGCCATCCACTTCATCTCGAAACGGCCTGAAATATAAAT
>CAYVIE010000105.1:0-10982 GCA_964451355.1 uncultured Desulfobacteraceae bacterium | reverse complement strand
CCAGCTGGATTTTCCTTTTTGACGTTACCCGGTAATCCGGGCATCCAAGGCTGGTTAAGAGTCTCCTGAAGTCTTCGATATACATTGCGCCGGCAAGGCATTCACCATGAAGAACAGGGTCCCCGGTAAGGTGAGCCGGGATTCTGCGGCCGGAAAAGATATCTGAAAAATACAGCTCCCCGCCAGGCTTCAGAACACGGAAAATCTCGCTGAAAACGGATTTCTTGTCCGGGGAAAGGTTGATAACACAGTTTGAAATGACTACATCCACCGAATCATCTTCTATTCCCAGGGATTTTAAGTCTTCTATGTATCCCTTTTTGAACTCGACATTGGGCTGTTTGTACCCGAATTTACGGGTCATGGAATCAACATGCCTTTGCGCTACTTCTATCTGCTCTCCGGTCATATCCACGCCTATGACTAAACCGTTTTCTCCCGCGAGCCTGGATGCTATATATACGTCCCGGCCCGTGCCGCAACCCAGGTCCAGGATAGTGAGCCCTTCAACAAGAGGGGGGATGGG
Source organism: uncultured Desulfobacteraceae bacterium (assembly GCA_964451355.1). Classification (GTDB taxonomy): domain Bacteria; phylum Desulfobacterota; class Desulfobacteria; order Desulfobacterales; family Desulfosalsimonadaceae; genus CAYVIE01. The sequence goes on along the minus strand of CAYVIE010000105.1, from coordinate 10,456 downwards.
AGAGCCACACCCGTAAAACCGGTTTATTATTTCATCATCTATTTCCCTGAGAGCGGCCCTGGCGTCGATGGGCATGGATTCAGGCCCGCAGCAGCAGGCGCTGGTTTTAAGATCACTCGTATTTTCAAGTATCCTGCCATAATACTCTTTGATGTTTTCGTGAGTCTTTTTTTGGTACATGTTCACCTCATTTTCCATAAGGGATTAGTTGAAACTGTTTATTAATATTAACCAATTATGCAAATAGCGTGCCGAATTCATGGATGAATTAGTAATATGTCTATTATACAGTTTGCGGGGGGATTAGCCTCGGATAGGGCTGGGGGTGCAACCTTTGATTGTTTCAAAGATTTTCTTGGTGACCATTAGACAGCAATAAGAAGCTTTATCAAAAGTGTCTCAATCGGATAGCAGGTGTTTTGGAAAATTCATAACAGTGATCCTGTATAAAATTTTTACAAAAATCCAGAATCACCGACTTTTTGTTTTTATCGTATTTTCAACAGGGTTAAATCCTTTTTTCAGTATAAAAATTACAACATTACCGTGAAAACACCTCCGAGGCCGGGGTGAAAGACAGCCTTGTTTTCATGCCCGGGGGTGATTGCTGAAAATCATAAAAATTTACGAGTCCATCAAAAATAACTGCCGGATCAATCACTCTTCTGTTTTGAACCGCAGTATAACTGTAGTGCCGTGTTGGGGTTGGCTTTCGATCTCAATGAGGCCGCCGTAAGTTCCGAGAAGCTGTTGCACAACCGTGAGTCCCAGGCCGGTTCCCTTGAGCTTGGTGGAAAAAAAGGGATCGAAAATCTTATCTTCCACGTCTTGTGGTATCCCGGCACCGTTATCTTTTATTATCACCTCGGCGTAATCTTTTTTTGCGCGCCTGCATTCGATCTGAATAATTCCTTCCTTTCCGGAGACGGCGTCTGCGGCGTTGTTCAAGATGTTCCACAATATCTGCCGGAAGTGTTCCGGGTCTATGTTTGTGTGCATCCTTTTCTCGAGATTTGTTTCTATTCTGATCGTGCCTTTTTTGCATCTGGGATCCTGGCGAAACAGGTCCACCACTTCCTTGACCGCCTCGCAAAGCTGTATCAATTCAGGTTTTCCCGACCTGGGGCGTGCGAACAACAGAAAGTCATTGACAAGGGCGCTCAATCTCTTTGTTTCCCTCAGGGCTATCTGTATCAGGCGTTCGTTGGAGGGGGAATAGGGTATGGCGGTTGAAAGCATCTGGATCGCCCCGCTCAGGGAGGCAAGAGGATTTTTTATTTCATGGGCAAGGTTGGCTGCCATTTCACCTACCGCGGCAAGCTTTTCCACCCTGCGCATCTGGTCCTCCAGGGACCATAGCTCTTTTCTTGCTCTCCTTTCCTGCTCCGCCAGAAAGCCGCTCAAGATGGCCACTACATAGCACCCAGTAATGGTGATAACCACCTTGTACATGATGTATTGCCAGGAGACGTTTGTTTCAAGGAAATCAGGGGCAAAGCCAAAGGGGCGGATGATCTTGTAATACTGTAGATCAACCAGAACACCGTAGCATATGGAGCAGAGGGTCGCGCACAGCATCCCGCCTTTCCTGGAGAGGATCATGGTGGAGTAAATCACGACTATCAGGTAGAGGAAAGAGAAGACGCTGGCAAAGTTCCCTGTGAAAAAGACTATGGCTGAAATCAGGAGAACATCGACTATCAACTGGATATAAGCCAGAAGCCATAAGGCCTTTATCCTTTTCAAGAGGATAGCGTAAACGGCTGAAAGGACAAGGGCCAGGGCGGAAAGAGCTATAAGGCCCAGAAGGGGGGCGGCAAACGAAAGGAAATCGGCCGGCTCCCTGAGAATGGCGATGATGATCGATCCGAGAAGGACAGATGCGAAAAGGGCCCTGAAAAAGATGAGCCATTTCAGTTTCCTGTGGAGGTCTCTTGCCTCCCGGTCGGATAAGGCCGTCATGACACGCACCCGCCGTGCAAACACATACTCCCGGCCTGGAAGCCGGTTTTTTCCCTGTTTGGTGGCAGAAGCAATCCGATTCCTGTTCTGTTTACACCCGCGCTTTTATCCTGAAACAGCGCCGGCCATCTGGAATATGGGCAGGTACATTGAAACAACCAGCCCGCCTATGGTGACCCCGAGAAAGGCGAGCATGAAAGGTTCGATCATGGATGTCAGGTTCTCCACAGCCTGATCGACTTCCTCTTCATAGAAGTCAGCGATTTTTTCCAGCATCGCGTCGACCGCGCCGGTCGATTCACCAACAGCGATCATCTGGCACACCATCGGCGGAAACACCCCGGTCTCTGCCAGAGGATCAGCAATGGTCTGCCCTTCGGCTACCTTGCCTCTGACCTTGTAAATGGCGTTTTCTATTATCTTGTTTCCTGAAGTTTTCGCCACGATGTCCATGGCTTCCAGGATTGCGACACCTGAGGCCAGCATGGTTCCGAGGGTTCTTGTGAACTTGGCCACTGCCACCTTGCGGAGCAAAATCCCTATGACCGGCATCTTGAGCAAGAGGTTATCTAAGGCGAGCCGTCCTTTTTCAGTCTTGTAGAACCGTTTGATGGCCATTACGAAAAAGAAGATGGCTCCAAGCAGGTATGGATAATTTGTCTGGGTGAAACGGCTCATGTTGATGACGACCTGTGTGGGAGCCGGAAGGGCCTTGCCGAAGTCCGCAAACATCTCTTCAAAGACCGGTATGACGAATATGAGTATGACCGCGACGACTATCACCGCGATGATTATGGTCACGATCGGATATGTCATGGCGCCCTTGATCTGGGCTTTGAGCTTGGCGGCTTTTTCCAGGTATCCTGAAAGTCGCCTGAGGATTACGTCGAGTATACCGCCTGCTTCCCCTGCAGCCACCATGTTCACGAAAAGATCATCGAAATGCTGCGGGTATTTTTTCAGTGATTCCGCGAGGGTTTCACCGCTTTCCACTGATTCCTTGATATCCTTGAGCATCTTTTTGAAAGTGATGTTGTCTTGCTGGCTCTGGAGGATCTCGAGGCATTGTATGATGGGGAGTCCTGCGTCGATCATTGTGGAGAATTGCCTGCAGAAGATGATGATATCGCTTTGCTGGACCTTGGGCTGCAGGAATGAGATGTTTTCAAAAAGATCCTTGGGCTTTTTTTTCACCTTTGTGGGCGTGATGCCCTGGCGGGTAAGTTGTGTCCTGACTATCTGCTCGTTTTCCGCCTCCATCTCTCCTTTGCGCAGTTCGCCTGCGCGGGTCTTTCCTTCCCAGAGAAAAACCGGCATCCTTACCCCCTTTAAGTGATTATTGGGATTAACGGATCCAAGGTGTGTTTGCCCCTTTAAATCGGAATCATTCAACAAAAAAGGGTTTTACAGGCCGACTTGCTTTTTTGCTTATAATTAGCATAGGAGAAAAAGGAATACAAATGCAAATAGATTGCTTTAATGACTCTCATTTCGTATCATCACCCTTGCCTGAACCGGGTGTATATTGGGATTTGCCATGAAAAATTTATAACATGGATACGTTATTGTCTATTGGCCGGATCTGATTATTGCAAATAATTTACCGGTTGCGGCGGTTACATCAACAAAGACGGAAAACAGCCTAAATGGCGGAAAAAGAAGAACCTTGCATCACCACGGTGATCACCACCCATGCGAACGCTGATTTCGATGCGGTTGGATCCCTTGTGGCCGCGCAGAAGCTTTATCCGGATGGAGCGGTGATATTTCCCGGGTTCCACGAAAAAAGCCTCAAGCACTTTTTCGTCTCTTCCCTTGCCTATCTTCTGAACTTGACCGATGCGTCGTCAATAGATTTCAGCAGGATCAACCGGCTTGTTATCGTTGATACAAAGCAGGCTTCAAGGATCGGGCAGGCGGCAGCGCTGCTGGACAAGCCCGGCCTGGAGATCCATATCTTTGATCATCACCCCCCCCAGCCGGATGATATCCAGGCCGATTACATGGTTTCACGGCCCACCGGCGCGAATGTCACCCTGCTGGTGGAAATCCTGAAGGAAAATGGGATCGATATTTCGCCCGAGGAGGCCACGATAATGTGCCTGGGAATATATGAGGATACAGGATCGTTTACTTATCAGTCCACCACCAGCAATGATTTCCTGGCAGCGGCCTACCTGCGGGAAAAGGGGGCTGATATAGGGGCGATAGCCGATCTCATCACCAAGGAGATGGATCCCAAGCAGATAAGCCTGCTCAATGATATGATAAGGTCTGCGGTCAGCTATCCCATAAACGGGATAGACATAGCGGTCACTTGCGTTTCTACCGATGACTACATCCATGACCTGGCTTTTCTCGTCCAGAAGATGTTGCGGATAGAGAATTTCCAGGCGCTTTTTGCAATTGCCCAGATGAAGCACAAGATATATATAGCCGCCCGCAGCCGGACTCCCCTCGTGGATGTAGGGGCTATTGCCCGCAAGCTCGGAGGCGGCGGGCACAGGTATGCCGCGGCCGCGACGATTCGGGGGGAACCCCTGGCACAGGTGGAAAGCAGGCTTGTGAAGCTGATCAAGGAGCATGCCGGAGCAATCCAGACAGCAAGGGAGATCATGTCGTCTCCGCCCATAACCGCGCCTCATACCATGGCCTGCAAGGAAGCCAGAAGGATGATGACCCGGTATAATGTCAACGCTCTTTTGATAACCGGAAAAGACGGAAAGCTTGCCGGGTTCATAACAAGGCAGGTTATTGAAAAGGCTCTTTTCTTGCGCTTAGGGGATCTGCCTGTAAGTGAATACATGACATCTGAATTCACCACGGTTCCACCTGAAGCGGGTATTGCTGAAATCCAGGAGAGAATCATAGAGAGCAAGCAAAGGATACTGCCGGTTGTCGAGGGAGACAAAATACTTGGGGTAATTACACGCACGGATCTGTTGAACACGATAGTAAGTATTTCAAGGGAGAGAGAGGAGAGGTTTCCCGAAATTTTTCCCGAGTCCGGTTCCAAGAGGATGAGAAACATTGCCGGACTGCTCAAGGAAAGGCTTTCAGCAAGGATATACTCGCTTTTGCAAAAGATTGGTGAAACCGCTGGAGATCTCGGATGCAGGGTATATGTGGTGGGGGGATTCGTAAGGGATCTGTTTTTGTTTCACAAAAACGAAGATATCGATATCGTTGTGGAAGGCGACGGTATAGCCTTTGCCTCCGAGCTCGCCCGCAGGGTTGGAGGGAGGATCAATGCTTTTGCAAAGTTCGGCACCGCTGTTGTGATCTTCCCTGATGGATTCAAGATAGACGTGGCCACCGCCAGGGTCGAGTATTACAAGGCCCCGGCCGCCCTGCCCACTGTTGAGATGAGTTCCATAAAACTTGATCTTTTCCGCAGGGATTTCACCATAAACACCCTGGCGATAGTTCTTAATCCCGACAAGTTCGGATACCTGATCGATTTTTTCGGGGCGCAAAGGGATATCAAGGAGAAAATCATCCGTGTATTGCACAATTTAAGCTTTGTCGAGGACCCCACCAGGGCCTTCAGGGCTGTCAGGTTTGAACAGCGCTTCGGTTTTACCATAGGGAAGCTCACCTTGGCCCTGATTGAAAATGCCGTAAAGATGGAGTTCTTCAAGAGGCTTTCCGGAAAGCGGGTCTTTGCCGAGTTGATTCATATACTGGAAGAAGAGAATCCATTGCCCGCCTTGCTCCGCATCGACCAGCTCGGCCTTCTTTCAGCCATAGATCCGGCTCTGGCCCTTTCGAAAAAGACCATCTCGGATCTCGAGGCGGCAAAACGGGTGACAGACTGGTATGATCTCCTTTATACCGGCGATACATACAAGAAATGGGCTGTTTATTTCATGATCATATTGCGCCGCATGGACGTGGCAAAGGCTGACAGCCTGTGTTCAAAATTCGAGCTTCCCCCGAAAAAGAAGAGGCTGCTTTGCGACGAGCGCCTGGAAGCCGAACATCGCATGCATCTGCTGCACCGGGAGATCCCTAACAAGAATAGTGAATTGTATGAGATACTATCACCGTTTAAAACAGAACAGCTGTTATACATGATGGCGGTTTCAAAAAGCGAGGCCGTGAGGCGGGCCATATCCATTTTTGTCACTGATTTGAGGGATATAAAACCTGAAATATCCGGGAAAGACCTCATGGCTCTCGGCATAAAACCGTCCCCGCTCTATGGCCGTCTCCTTTCAAAGGTCCTTGCCGAAAAGCTGGACGGCGGTCTTGTTTCCAGGAAAGCCGAAATAGAATATGTGAAAAAACTATTAGAACAGGAGCAATAGCCGGATGGAGATAATCATATATTTAGTCCCCCTCCTTGTATCCATAAGCGCGCACGAGGCCGCCCATGGACTTGCAGCCGATATTTTCGGTGACGACACCGCAAGGCGCGCAGGCAGGATAACCTTGAATCCCATAAAGCACCTGGATCCTGTAGGTTCTTTCCTCCTTCCCGCAATATTGTATTTCACGAGCGCAGGGTTCATATTCGGATATGCCAAGCCTGTGCCTGTCAGGTTCGACAGGCTGTCTCCGCCGAGATCAGGAATGATTGCGGTATCCCTTGCAGGCGTCGGCGCAAACCTTGTTCTTGCCGGTCTGTTCGGATTGCTGTTTCGCCTGATCCGTTATCTGATCACCGCGTGGCAGTGGCCGGCCTTTTTGGGGATTGTGCTCTCGTCAGGGCTGAAACTCTCCTTGATATTTGTCGTGATCAACGTGATTCTTGCCGTGTTCAACCTGATTCCCATACCACCACTGGACGGCTGGCGCTTTGTATCGGCTCTTATTCCCGCACGGGTGAGGCATACTATCGAGGGAGTAGAGGCCCTGGGCATGGTTCTGCTCCTCGTTGTGATCTTTTCGACGAAATTCCTTGATTTCCTTGATAATTTAATTATAACGCCGATGATACATTTTTTTATAAATTGATGGACATGGAAAATATGGTGTTACAAGCCAACATACCAGGAGTTTAAAAACATGGCGGATAAAAAACGGATTGTAAGCGGAATGCGCCCCACAGGCGCCCTGCACCTGGGAAATTTCCATGGAGCCCTGGAAAACTGGATCAACATGCAAGATACTTATGAATGCTTCTTTTTTATAGCTGACTGGCATGCGCTTACAAGCGATTATGAAACTCCGGGCAACATCAGGGGTTATGCCAGGACCATGATGATCGACTGGCTTGCAGCCGGGCTTTCTCCTGAGAAGAATGTCTTGTTCGTCCAGTCCAGGGTGAAGGAACATGCCGAACTCTACCTCCTTCTTTCCATGATAACCCCGCTTCCTTGGCTTTACAGAAATCCCACATACAAGGAACAGATAGATCAGCTTCAAAACAAGGATCTTTCCACTTACGGCTTCCTTGGATACCCGGTCCTCCAGGCCGCGGATATAATCATATACAAGGCCAACGGGGTCCCTGTAGGGATCGACCAGGCGCCGCACATAGAGCTGACGCGCGAGATAGCCCGCAGGTTCAATTTCCTCTACAAGAGCATATTCCCTGAGCCCGAGACCATACTCACCAAGACCTCAAAGATACTGGGTATAGACCGCAGAAAGATGAGCAAGAGTTACAACAACGCCATTTACCTGGCTGATTGTGAAGACGAGATCAGGAAGAAGGTGGCCCGGATGATCACGGATCCCCAGAGAAAGAGGCGCAATGATCCGGGGGATCCAGGGGTATGTAATGTATATACTTTCCATACGCTTTATTCACCAGAGGCGGTCCGCCAGGAGATAGCCCAGGAGTGCCCCAAGGCGGGTATCGGTTGCGTGGAATGCAAGAAAAAGATGGCGGACAACCTGGTTTCATTCCTTGCGCCGATTCGGGAAAAGATTGAATATTACAAGGAAAGGATGAACCTGGTGGACGAACTGCTGGAGGCCGGATCGGCAAAGGCGCGGGAGATCGCCCGGGCCACCCTCGGCGAGGTGAGGGATGCGATATCGATATAGACAAGACGCCAGAAGATCTTCGCGCCAGTGCCGTCCATGACCGGGTTCATGACCGGGTTATATGATTATGCCGCCGTGCGGGCTGTTGCGCCATGACCGAGGCTACTTACAGGGTAAACGTTGAACATGTTTTTGAAGGTCCCATGGACCTTCTTGTTCACCTGATCAAGAAAAACGACCTTGATATCTGTGATATCCCCATAGCCCTTATCACCGAGCAGTTCATCGAATATCTCGAGTGGATGAAGGAGATGAATATCGATGTGGCTGCCGATTTCCTGGTCATGGCGGCGACTCTGACCCAGATAAAGTCCAGGATGCTGCTCCCGGTCGAAAACGATGAAGAGGATGAGGAAGATCCGCGGGAAAGGATAACCGGTCCCTTACGGGAATACATCCGGATGAAATCCGCGGCAAAGCTCCTGGCGGAAAGGCCGGTGCTTGATGAAGACGTATTTGCCCGCCTTTTTCCAGAAAACAAGATCATTCCGATTGCCGAACGTCCCCTTGATTGCGATCTGTCCGGGCTTGTCTGCGCGTATGTAAACGTGCTGGAAAGGAGTGCCCCTGACATAAGGTTGAATTTCGAAAAGGAGCGGATTTCCATCAGGGAAAAGATGCGCCAGGTAATAGATATACTCGAGGAAAAGGGAGCTGTCACCTTTGACGAGCTGGTTTCGGGCGTGGCGGAAAAGGCCGAAATCATAGCGACGTTTCTTGCCATACTCGAAGTGGTGCGCCTTGACCTTGCAATGATACGCCAAAGGGGGTTCAACGGTTCAATAAGGATTGTCGCTTGCTGAAAAGATAACCTATATTTTTTCAGTATCAAAATTTCGACTTTACCGTGAAAATACCTCCGGGGCCGGGAAAAAAGACGGCCTTGTTTTCATGCCGGAGGTGATTGCAGCTTATCATGAAAGTTTACGAGTCCATCAGGAGGTGTCGGGTAACGCCGGGCTGTCGAGTGTTCTTTGGGGGTATCCGCATGGACGATCTTAAAAATATTGTCGAGAGCCTGATTTTTGCCTCAAGGGGCCCGCTGGATATTAAACGCCTGTCTGAACTCATAAGCGAGGCTGACGCAAAGAGTATAAAGGAGGCAGTATATCAGCTCATAGATGATTACCAGACAAAACAGGGAGGTTTTTTTCTTGCCGAGGTTGCGGGGGGGTTCGAATTCCGCACACGACCTGACTACAAACAATGGGTTGCGAAGCTGAGAAAGCCGGAACCCGTCAGATTGAGCCGGGCAGCCATGGAGACCCTGGCCGTTGTTGCATACCACCAGCCTGTGTTGAGAAGCGAAGTGGAGCAGATAAGAGGGGTGAACAGCGGCAATACCCTACGGCTACTTCTGGAGAGAAAGCTGATAAGAATCCTGGGCAGAAGGGAGGTGCCGGGAAGACCCCTGATCTACGGCACAACAAAAAGATTTCTCGAGGTCTTCTCCCTGAAAGACCTATCTGAGTTGCCGACCCCCGAGGAGTTCGCCGAAGTGATAGCCGGAAAGGAAAAAGAGCCAAGCCACGGGTAATCAGCTTGGGTCCGTGAAAACACCTCTGGAGCCGGGGTGAAAGACAGCCATGTTTTCATACCCGGGTGCGATTACTGCCAATCATGAAAACTTATGAGACAGTTGATGGCTTCCCTTCCCCCGCCATTTGAAATGAATTCAAATGGTTCCACCCCCACCCCCGGCAGAGCCCTATTTTACTCCCTGGTTATATACAATCTCCATAAACACGTATATTCTGTGTTATGTTAATCGGAAAAAGTCTTATTTATCAATATGTGTTTGTAATTTATGCATTGACAACAGTAGGTTAGGAAAGTTATCGTACAATTTATACAGCAAAGCCTTTGCAGGAATTGCGTGGAGTAGCTTTGAAAAAGGAGATTTTGTATAGAATAATAAGTTCGCCACGACCGCAGGCGGTCGTGGCGAACGGGGCTCGCGGCCATTACCGCGTGTCCGCCCGCCTGCGGCGGTCGAACACGCGGCTGGAGGTGACGGGCCTTCGGCAAGCAAGCTTGCCTTCGGCCACGCACCTCAGCCGCGAGCCCCGTTAGGCTACTGAAAAAGGCATCATAGCCCTACCCCATCGAATATAGAAATGGGAAAAATTGAGATTTATTGGGAGGCGTTTTGGGAGAAATCCTTGCAAATAGCAGGTCTGGCTCAAAAAAAGAGCCATTAAACTAAATCAGCTTTTTTCAAATAGCCAGTCAGCAAACTGAAACATGGTGAAAATATTGGAGGTTTCACAAAAATCAAAGCCTGTTCCAAAATTTATCATGCCCTTTGAAAAGCTGGCATGAATGTCGGCAAGGGCGGGGTAAGTGTTGTATTGCAAAGGCACATGCAACAAAAATGGAGCAACACATTGTCTCATGTTCAGGATTGTGGTATTTTTACAGTCAACTTGAGATGGTAAAAAGCAATCAATATGGCGGCATTCCGAATTGTAGATGCATATTTCCAGATATTTCGCCA
>CAYVIE010000104.1:0-10987 GCA_964451355.1 uncultured Desulfobacteraceae bacterium | reverse complement strand
GTAAGCCTCGCCATTGGCCATATAAACGATCTCGACATCGGTTACACCGGCAGGATCGATCTGCATCCTGTCTCCGTTGTCCTCATACAGGATCAGGGTATAAGGGCAGTCCCGCCCTAAATAGACGCGCATCGGCTGGGTCTCGTCATATAATTTGATCATTGCTTGCCCCCTTTGTCATGCTCTATGGCATCTATGGTGTGATTGGGGTCGATTTTATTCAGCATGGCGTCAATCAGCCTGGCCAAAGGCCGACTCCACGGTATGCGGCCGCCGTGCCGCAGCTTCAGGCGGCCAAGCCTGGATGATATTGTTTCGTCAGGATCGCCGCCAAGAACGGCATTGCCAAGCTGGTCTATGGCGATCAGGATGTTTAAAAAATATTTGCCCAATGATTTTATGAATCCCGGTGTCATTTCAATGCCCTGATTAAATTAACGATTCCTGTTTTCATGACAAAAAAGACAAACCCAAGCAGGCTGACCAGCAAAAAGATGGCAACTCCCCGGCCTATCTGTTCCCCCATACGGCACCATATCTTGAACACCCTCAATGCCCGGCGCAGCAACTCGATGCCAAGGCCGTAATCACCCCCACCGGTGTCCCGCAGCATTCCCATCAGGTGCCCCATCTCGGCGCGTTCCTGGGGCTGAAGCCCGCACAGGCACTTTCCTTCCAGTTCTTCAATGATCCTGGCCGCGATGTAATCAAGCTCGCCTTTGTTCATGTGACCCTCTTTTCATGCCTCGGTTATATCCATTGACGCAGTTCTGCCGACCGCAATGGTTATTATGTCGGCGGTCATATGTGAACCGTTCCACCTCACCGTGTCGTTCGGCTGCGCAAGATAATCGACTTCGCACCTGACCCGCCTCTTGCCGTTTGCCTGATACGATACAATTGAAACTCCCTTAAGATCGACAGGCTTAGATGTTGTATAAGAGGCCTCTTTGCTTCCGCTGATCCTGATAGAAGCGTTGTTTGCCCCTCTGTCATATGCCATGTTTTCATAATCAACCACGCCTATGCGCGAGAGGTTCACAGCTCCGGATTTAAAAACCATGCCCTTGTAAATCTCTATTGAATACCAGGAAGAGCTTAACAGCAGATCCATGTTTTGCTGTGTGTAGGGAATTATCGCCTCCATGTAGTCAAAACCGGTGATCCTGCGTCTTATCTGGAAAGACGCCACCGGGATCTCAAATGTCCCGGCTGCCCCGTGAAGCCTGCAGATATAAATCTCTTTGGAGACCGCATAAGAAGGAACATCAAAAGACCATGTTCCATATGCCCGAATGCCGATAACCGGAGCGGGGGCATCGATTGCAACCGGCAATACCGCTGCAATATCGACAGGGAGATTCGCCTTGAGCCCGATGACGGGCATGGGGGCTTTTATCTCATACCCGCCTTCTGTTACCGTGATATCCATTATTTCGGTTTCAACGGCAATATTCTGAGGCTCGATGAGAGTGGCGTCCGCAACAGAGGGTTCGGATAAGTCAAGCTCTATCTCTATGCCATCAACAGCAACCGGCTCGCCCATTATTGCGCTCCCCCCCCGCCGTATGGCGCATATTCATATACGGCAAACGCGGAGATGTCATAAACCGTCCCGGATGTAACTGCCTTTTCCGTTATGGGAATTGCGGCCTTAATACGCGAGTTAATCTCATCCCATAAAACAATATGCCGCGCCGTACCCGTTGCAGAAGCCGTGATGCTCTTTGACGAGACAGTAAGCTGGCGGTCGTCTCCGCCGTACTGCCCCGCCTCGACCAGGTAATCACCGTTGCCGCTGCCCTTTGTCATGGCAACGTGTCCCAGGCTGTTTGACACATCAACCGGCGTCTCCGAATCACTTACCAGGTGCATTTCTCCGGCGTTATCGGCTATGTCGTGCAGCAGCGCATCGGCCGACTGCTGATCAATAAACGCTCCCATCTGTTATGCTCCCGTATAGTTGGCCAGATTTGAAACAATCCCGTCTTCCAGATTGATGATCAAAACCGTGCCGTCTGTCACATTGTAATCCTGCCCGAATTCGATCACGGAAATTATGGTTTTGTCCGCGCTCGTGTCATCGTATACCGCGGCCGCGCATACCGGAGGGAAGTCCCCTCCTGACGCATACCATAAAACATTGTCCGCCCGGACCACGGCCTCGCCGCCAGACATGATGATGCTTTTGTTTGCAAGGCTTTGCCCGCCGGCAATATAACCGTTGCCTTCCGCTATTTCACTCGCCTGGATATCGCCGTAAGTCCCCTGGGTTTCAGGATCATAGGAAAAGCCCGAACCCAGCAGGATAATTTTCAGATTATCGTTGACCAAGTCATAGGCCACGCCCTGGAGCATATCCTGTGCGAGTTTCCATGATGTTTTAGATGTTGCCGCCATTTTGTCATCCCCGGCTATTTGTAATCATAGGTGATGTCATAAATATCGCACGTCTCAAAACTATACTGGATAAGCCCGTCCCCGGCCCATTCGGGATCGTCTGACGATATGGACGCAAAATTGATAGACAACCCCGGAAGCTGTCCAATATCCTCTGTATAGCCTGAGACAGGGATAAACCCGGATTCAAGCAGAATATCCGGGATTTGAGTCACATCGCTGTATGCTTCCCCGTCAACCTCAAACTCCCAGGCGTTGTTTGCCACCCGGATGATATAGTCATTGCCAGCGCCTCCAGCCTGGTGGCTCATGCGGATCTCGTAATCCCCGTCTGTAAGCACGTATTCATAGCCTGATCCGCAGGCAGGTTCTTCTGCCAGTTTCAGCAGCCACGCCACAAACGGCTTTATGGTCACCCTGATCCTGTAGGGGATGGAAGTCTTTAACCCCCGCTTTATCTGATAAGATGATATCAGGCCTGTGTGGAAAGAATACTTGCGGCTTGCGTCCGGGCAGGGCGCGCCGAGCCCGCCGGGAGGATTGTCAAGGCCGGTGGGCTCCGTTGCCCAGCGCCAGCCGTCATCTATGTAACAGGAGTTTACGGTGACATCCCGGTCATATGAAAGCGGCGGGTCAAAGTAATAGTCAGCCGTAATCTCCCACCACGGGGCATAAACCGTATCCACAACCGCCACCGGGTCAGCCGGGTCAGATAAGATCATGTCTTTTTCAAGCCATAAATCGTTTTCAAGATAGACCCTTTTTTTATCGGCATCAGGGCTGTACTGGCAGTCAATGGAATGCTCCGGCGCCCTGAACCTAAACCATACCCGGTCTGTTTCCGCAGGATCTTCAATATCGATCACCCAGTAACCCTCATCGCCGTCATAGGTCACGGCTGCGGAAAGATGCTGCCTGTTTTCATCATAGACCGCAAAATACATGTTTTCCGTGATATCATTGCCGGTTTTGTCTGATATGACCCGGATCTTTATGATAAAGCCGCATTTCTTCGGATTTGATATAAACCCAATGACCTCCGGGCGGTTCGGATCATTATCAACGAATCGCACAAGCACGGAATCACCGACATCAAAGGGTGCTGCGTGGCAGCGCATATATTTTACCGGCACGCCGTCTACCGACTGAAGCATGTTTATGGGCAGATCCTGGTAATAGCTCATGGTCGGGGGAAATTGCAGGGAGCATGTGTTGTTGAGATAATTTATCTGCGTAATATAAGCCTGCCTGTAAGTGGGGAACCATCTCTGCCAGCCCGGATATACGGCAAAATTGAACGCGGCCTGGGCTGCTGACTGCCCTGCTATGGGTGTGATCATCCTGACACTGGTTGGTTCGGGCAGGGGGATGCCGCCCCCATGCGGGAATATAACAATTTCAACTGGTTCCCCGTTAAGCTCGCAGGTGATCACCTCGCCAGACAGCCCGTCCGAATAATCAGCGCACCATATCTCCCTGATGTCCTCTTGTTCTGCCAAGGCTTGCAGACGGCTTTTTTTGAGCAAAAGGGATTCCTGGATCGCCTTAAAGCTCGTTTCTTCGGCCAGCAGGCCGTCTGCACGGCGTTTTATCTGGAAATACTCAACCAAATTTTTTGAGATGATATCTGAAAGCCGCTTGGTCTCCGCCGGATCGGAAGTTGCCGACAAAAGAGCGATATAGTTGTCCAGCTCTGACTTCTTGGCTGCGGCCTCCTGCTCTGTTTCTACTCTTTGGGCAGAGACCCTGGCTATATCCTCGCCGATTGAGGCCAGGCGGTTTTCTATCGACTGGATGGCGGCGTTTATCTGGTCAAGGTCATGCATGATCCGGGCCTGATACAATCCCTTGCCAAGGCCGGTTATGATCTGAGCTTTGCCCATATCAGCCCGCCTCCTGACCTGTTAAGAGAAACTCCACATCACACATATCATTGCCCTGCCTGCGCCAGGCCCTGGGGACTGCTGAAAATACGCCATATCTGGTTACGAGCTGCACGACGGAGAAGTATTTGACCAGGTCTTCAGCCCAGGCTGACAGGCTGCCGTCTTTGTCTTTCGCCCTGATTCTGTAAGACCTGTCCCCGGGCGCGTATCCGCCGTCAAAGACAGATACTCCGCCGTCAAGGGTCGCTGTCCGCGACACCCTTCTTGATCCCTGGTGGTTGGCAGCGTCTGTCAAGGGGTCGGCATCAACCACCCGTGGCGCATCGAGGCTGTATTGATATGTGTTTATCCCCACCTTGCTCATATCAGCATATCCAAACCTTCCTGGTTAACCCTGACCTGTATCTCCTGTAATATCTCCCACATGAAAGCCTCCAGGTGAGGCTTCAGCCCTTCTCCATTGACCGTTATCAAGGCCGCCCCGCTGTTTAAGGCGTCAATCCTTGCCTGAAGATAGGCGGCCTGGACATTGTTCAGCTTTATCTGGGCGTCAAGCGCCCTTTCCCTCAGCTCGTATTCCTTGTCGAGGTATCTCTGGATCTGGAAGTAGGCTCCTGAGTTGATGATGTCTGAGAAGTTTGAAAAAAGGACAGAAAGGACATCCCCGGTATTGGCAAAGGCATCGCTCAAGCCCTGGGCGATCTGCGATATGACCCTGGCGTTTGCCTGCACCTGCGCGATATCAAGCTCGGCTTTCAGCTTTAACGCCTGCCTTGCGGTCTGCGCGTTTTCCTGGAGCCGGGCAATGTCGAACCTGGCCTCGATCTCTGCTTCCATCTGAAGCTGCTCAAGGCTCTTTTGCGTCTCTAAAAGTTTTGATGATGACTCCGGATCCACGTCAACAAGGACATCGATGGTCTTTTCCCTGCCGTCCTGGATCCATGTAAGAGTCTGCCATTCTTTTGCGGACGCTGGGCCGGGAGACGCCTGGACCGTAATGACCGGCGTTATGTCCGTAAGGCCGTCTATAATTTCAACAGCCTCGCTTATATCGGCTGCCGCTGCCACCTTGACCATTACCTCATCCGGCAGGGCATTGATGTCATAGCCAAGCTTCTGGAGCTGGGTAAATATTTCGCCGGACAGGGAAGCGTTTATGTCAACAGACGGGGGCTCTGGCGGATTGACCAGGTTGTCATAGATTTTTTGCAGCTCATCCAGGTCCTCTGTTTCGACCTCGACGCCCAGCTTGATAATCGCCTCGGTGAGGGCCTCTTTCCTGATCTGCTGGATCGATTTTGTCAGGTTCCGGGTTGACTCTGACGCCCTGTCCTGGGTCCCGGTCCAGTTGATCAGCTTGTCTGTAAATTCTGCAACCCATTGGCCTGCTGCCTGAACTCCTTCAAACTGGTTGAGCCATTCGCCTATTTCCCAGCCCGCGCCGAAAGATGCCGCAAGCAGGCCGAGCTTGCCGGCAAGCGTTCCTGCTGATACGGCCAGTTCCTTCATCTTGCCCGCGCCCACAACAACAGATCCGGCTATGAAAAGATCGAAAACCGGCTGGAATTTTGACAAAACGGCAAGCCCTGTATCCATTGCGGTTGCATAGCCCAGGACATCGCCGGTCAAATCGGCAAAACTCCTGTCTGCGTTCGCTCCCGCGCCGGCAAGTGCCCCGAGAGCCGCGGCAAAGGGTTCCAGCTTGTCGATGATGTTTGTTGATATGGTCAGCAGGTTCGATGAGGCGTTTACGATCCCCTGCAAAACCGATGCAATCCCGTCTGCCGTGGTCAGATCGATGTCACCAAAGACAGCGGTAAACAGGTCCTTTATTGCCTGGCCGAACTCATCGATGGAGGATACAAGCCCTGAAAAATCGACCTGTTCAAACGCTTCGGGCAAAGCCTCGCCTATCTCCTGCAGGTATGCGCCTATTTTCTGCCCCGCTGACTCGATGGTCTCATATACTGGATCAAAAGCGCCCTCGTCTAACGAGATGCTTATCCCTTCGAATATCGCGCCGAGGCCAGCAGCGATCCGGCCGTATTCATCCAGCAGAGGCTGACCCACCTCTATAAGGGCGGCCTGTAATTGATTCTTTAATCGCTGGTTAATATTTTCAAAGGAATCTGATACTTTTAAAACGGCTGCCGCTGTCGCGCCGGAAGCGCCTTCTATTTTTTGGATGGTGTCAAGAAACGACCTCCCCCCGTCTTCGCCGACCAATGCCATGACGCCGTTTAAGGCCTCAACGCTGCCAAACAGCTTTGCCATAAGGGCAGCATTGCCTCCGGTAGCCTCTGCGACACCGGCCAGCAGCCTGGCAAGCCCCATGGATTTCAGGGCGGCAACGTCAAACTGTATACCAAGCTCGCTTGCTGTTTCGGATGCCTGCGCGGTCGGCTTTATGATGTTTGCCAGGGCAGCCTTGATTGATGTGATGGCCTGTGATGCGGGCAGGCCCCTGGCGGTCAGTTCGCTTACCGCCGCCATAAGGGTCTCTATGGGCACGCCCGCCGCTGCTGCCACACCCGTAACCTGGGCCAGACTGCTTGCAAGCTCGGGGATTGTAATCTGACCCAGCTTAACCGCGGACATGAAGGCATCGGTATATTTTGCGGCCTGGTCCACCGATGCGCCATAAGCGTTCAAAGTGGAGGCAAGCAGGACCGTGGTGTCCCCAAGGTCAGCCAGGCCAGCGGCTGCAAGCTTTTCCGCTGCAGATAAAAATTCAAGGGATTCTTTGTAATCCACCCCGGCGGAAATGGCCGAATAGACGGCCCGGTTGATTTCATCAATGGAAGCAGTAGATGAACGGGCATAAGACAGGATGTCTTTTTTGAATTTTTCAATCGCATCGGGGGAGTCCTCTATAAGCGTAAGGATTTCGGATAATTGCGTCTCAAACTGGCCTGCGGCATTAACAGCAACCCCGAGAAACGCCCCGCCAAGGGCCGCCAGTCCGCCCTGGACCTTGAGGATGCTTTTGGATATGGAGGCAAGGGGGCCCGTGACAGACAATACCGCGGATTTGAACTTTTCGGCATTATTGCTTGCCATGGCGAATGCCTTTGCCAGCCCTTCGTCCTGTCCCGCCAGAATGATTTTTATGGTCTTTTGCAGATCAGCCATTCTTCTGCCTTATCAGCTCGTCATAAAAATAACCCCACAGCTCCATCTCCATGTCCGTCAAAAAGCCCTGCGGGATGATGTCCGGCCGGATCTCGAAAAGAAACCGCTTCTTTTCATGAGCCAGCATGAGGCTCATTTTGATGTCTTCCCGCTCCCACAGGGCTTTTGCCCCCCCAATACCTTGCCCTTGCCGGTCAGCCTCATGATCGTGTTGGTAAGCATATAGGCCTCTACCGGGTAGACCTCGAAAAACTTGACAGCAGCCGGCCGGTCAAACTTCGGCTCAACCGACCCGAGATGAAGCTGCTCGATGCGCTTTGCAAGGTCGTCCGGGGTCCTTGCCCCGGAGTCAAGCCCGAGGGATTCCTTGATCGCCTCGATCTTTTCCTCGATGTTGGGGGAGGCAAAAAGTTCGATGACAGATTCAAGCCCCCGGTTTTTCTCCGCGGTCTCGTTGACCTGGGCAAGCTCTGCGCCGGTAAGCCCCCGCACTGTAAAAACAGGCCTTTCATCTTCCCCAAACCAGTCTTTGAGGTCTGGAAGCTCCACCGCTTCTGTCCGGTAATCAAAGGATGATGACACAAACCGCTTGATATCAAATGGCATGGGTTACCTCCGGATCTATGATGCAACCTCCTGTGCCGCGTTCGATGCGCTGATGGTGCAGCTTGCCTGTATGCTTCCGGAGACCGGGAAAGTCCTTGCGATGCCGAGCTTGCCCTGGCAGACGATATGCTCTGTCTTTAGCCTGTCCGGGTAAAACTTGAACCAGCAGACATCATCCTTTGCCGCAAGCAGGGAATCCGATACGCCGGACTGCAGGCGGGCGGTAAAAGAACCCTGGCCCAGCGATGATGAGGATGTCGCAATGGTCCCGCCGTAAACCTGCTCGGATGAAACCGAGTGGCTGTTTTCCGGGGCAACAAAATCAGATGTATTGGGCACCTCCACAAAGATCGGGAGATAATACTGGGCATAGACCCCCTTGGTTGTATCTCCTGTGTGGATCGCGGGCAGCGGGGAGTAGAAGTGGACAGATCCGTTTAGCATGTCCTCGTCCCACAAGGGGTAATTCCAAAGCTCCCTGTGGGTGCCGGGCACCGTAAATATCTCTGCCGCCGTAACCTCGGCCGCAGTCCCGGATGTTAGCCTCACCTGGCCGATCTCAATTGCGCCGGCCGGGATATAAGGCGGGCCACCTGCTGCGCCCCTGGCCTCTGAAAAAGCATCAGAAGCGGTCCCGGTTACGACATCCAGCGCCCCATCCGAATCAACGATGATCGAATTTATGATATGTACGTCAGGATCAATCCCGCGCGTAACCGATACATCCCCTGCAGCAACGCTTTTTAGCTCGCCTGCGAGGTAACATGTGAGGGCCGCCACGCTGACAGTATCATTTGCGCCGGACTTGGGCGTTATGGCGCCGCCGGATACAAGGCCATCCGGCCTTACAACCGGCTCCTTGCCCCCGGCGCCTGACCAGTAGCTGTTGCCCGATTCAAATATCTGGTTGTCGCCCGAATTCGACAGGGCGGTCATGGGGACGAATGTCTGGCCGCCCTCGTAATATAAAATTGCGTTTTCTGCTGATTTAACCCTGCCCATTATGCCTCCTTATGCTTCATAGGGGTTGTTGTGTTTTGTTTCATATTCCAGCCGGAAACTGACAGACACCACCATGGACTGGTCATCTTCCGACGGATACTTGACCGATCCGCCCTGGTATGACAGGCTGTTTGCATACTCATGCAGCTTTGCCGTCACGACAGCCTGTATCAGCTCTCCGCGGACATATTCCCCGAAATCAAAAGGCCTTACCTGCAACCCATCCTCGTCTTTTGGGATCAGCAGGCAGGCGGCGATCTCGAAATCCACCGCGCAAAGATCAGTCTCATAGTCCGGCCGCTTGACGGTCTCGTTTCCCACAAGAAACGTGATCCCGGGAACTTCGCCGCGCCTGAAAGTAACCTTGCCCGGATATATCCCGATATCCTGCGCCCAGGTGTAATGCGAAGGGTGGCTGATGTGATCCACTATTGCATCTAAGCACTGCTGTCTCACTGTCTTGATCATGCGCCCTCCCTTACAAGTATTATCCGCCATTCATTGTTGGTAAGGGTATAGCCTGATGCCACCCGCCATTTATCCCCCTTGAATTCCACAAGGTCGTCTGGCTTCGGTGAATCGACATCCGATTTACGCACCCAGACGACTGTCGAGTCGGTAATATATTCCGGCATGTGGTTTTCGCTTCTCTCATCAGCGCTCTCTTCGATCAGGAATATGTCTTTGCCATTATATTTCGCAGGCGTGGCATACTGCTCCGAGTAAAAGGTGTCTAACGCTTCCTGCATGGCTTCATGGAATTCCGGCATATGCCCCTCGTGCTTTTATTGATTATGCTATCAGCTTCACAAGAACACCGGGCCTGTAGCATATGGGGAGCGGATTGCTCTGGATGTGCAGGTCAACGCCGCGGTTAAACTGCCTCGGCTCCTGCTTGGCGTAAAGCTCAAGCCCGAGGGTGTTGGCGGTCTCCATGAAATCAGCCGGGGCAAACAGGGTCTCAAAGGTCTCGGTTGTCCCATAGGGGAAGGCATGACCTTCGTCGTCGGCGATAAACTTCTTTGTGGTGCCGTCCGGAGCCGTGGCTGATCCGGCATATTCCTCGAAGGTGATCCCGCCGAAGGTAAAGCCTTTTCTCGGATCACCTCCTGCTATCTGCTGGGCCGCAGACCAGTTGACATAAAACTTTTCAACATTGGGATGCGAAATCAGGGCATCGAAAAATGACGGGGAGACAAGGGCATGCACCCTTTCCATGACCTCGCCTTTGAGGTTGGTCTCGATTTGGCGGACAACCTCCCGGCACTTGGCGGCCACATCGGTGGCATCATCGTCAAGAGTGAAATCAACGGATTTCTGGGCGATCCCGAACTCGGTGTAAAGATTGTAAAGCGTGGAGCCGTCAGCATCGAGTATGATCCCTTTAAGTGCCCCCATGCGCAGATGCTCCAGGGTGATGGCAAACTTGTTCTTGGCCGCCTGCATGTGCTTGTTGATGATCGAGGCAAGGGTTTCGGCCTGGCCCTGGGTGCCGAAAGCCCGCACCCCGTCATACTCGTCTGGTAGGATGACATCATCGAGCGGGATATGGGGAATGACAAAGGACCTGACGGTGCGCTTGCCGGTCTTGTTCTGTGATCCGGGAGATCCCACGGGTTTTGTTGGGAGCAGGGTCAAGACCCCCTGGTATTCCTCGACCACGATTGTCCGGTGAGGCACTCCCCTGGCGGGGAAGAGATCCATCTCGCGCAGCCTGCCGTAATTGTTGGGCAAAAGATTGATTGCCCTGGTCAGCGAGACAAAGTTGAAAGCATCATTTTCAAAAGGATTCAGCATTGTTTATATCCTCCTTGTGTTGTCGTTATACAGAGGTCCTTGTTACGATACCGGCAGCCACAAAGGCGCGCAGGGCCGCCGATTTCTGCTCATCGGTAGCTCCGTCGGGCCATACCAGGTTGTCAGCATCGATTTGAGCGTCCCTAACGATTGCCACGGCCTGC
>CAYVIE010000103.1:0-11050 GCA_964451355.1 uncultured Desulfobacteraceae bacterium | reverse complement strand
ACATTCTAACTAAACCGCCCTTCGGATCAATCCCTGCATGCCATTTCCTTTCCCCGGTAATCATCGATATATATAGCAATATATAGCAGATTGGTTACATCCGCACACCTGACACACGGACGGATGCACACAGATCCAGAATATATATTTATTCTTGTTAAACAAATTCAAACCGTTGTGCAATATAGTTTTTACAAAACCGATTCTTTTAAAGTCAAAAACCACCTTGCCTTTGCAGCAATTTTTTTGTTAGTTTAAAAAAAGATATATTAATGTTAGCACCGTGTAACATCCAATTAAACATTAGAACTTGATAAGAGCGCTGCTTGCCTGCTTGATGAATATAAAGGAAATACTTCGTTCAGGAGGGAACTTCATGCCCGACTCGGATGTGTACAAGGACGCCACGGTACTGATTGTTGAAGACGTCAGAAGCTACCGTAGAATCCTGACACATCAGTTAAACAGGATGGGTATCACCGATATCCTGGAAGCGAACAACGGTAAAAAAGGTCTGGAAATACTGAAATCACGAAAAATAGACCTGGTCTTGCTCGATATCATAATGCCTGAAATGGACGGGCGCAGGCTGCTGAGCGCCATGAAATCCAACCATGAACTCCATCGCATTCCGGTCATAATGATTACTGTCGTGGATGACATCTCTGACGCCGTGAAATGCATAGAAAAAGGAGCTGACGACTACCTGGTAAAACCGTTCAACCCAGTGATGCTCAAGGCCAGGGTTACATCATGCCTTGTCAGAAAACGTTTGCAGGATATTGAAAGACATTATCTTTCCATGTATGACCCCCAGACCGGATTGCCAAATCGACGTTTCTTTGCGAAACGTATCCAGGAGGAAATCAATCGTACAAGGCAAAACGAAAGCTTCTTTGCAATCCTTTCCATCCAGATAGGAAACTATTCGCTTATACAGGAGAGCCTTGGGCTGCCAGCATGGGAAGACTATCTGAAATCCCAGATAATGGAGTTGGAGTCTGTTCTCCCGGAAAACCGCTTCATCGCCAGAGTCTCTGAACAGGAAATAGGTGTGCTTCTTTATAATATTGCCAGCCCTTCTGTAACCGACCCCCTGCTTATGCACATACATAAGGCAATGTCCAAACCAATGGTGCTCCACCACCATGATGTTCTCGGAAAAGTAAAGATAGGAATCGTCTTTTCAAAAAATATCACGAGCAGTCCTGATACACTTATGAGAAATGCAAGTCTTGCCGCAAAAAGGGTGGGTCCAAAGGGCGGTTTCAGAATTTTTGATGAGGGCATGCACAGGGCCGCCCTGAGACGGCTTCAACTGGGGCCTGAACTCAAACGAGCAATAGCCGAAAACCAGCTGGTCCTTTACTATCAGCCAATCAAGGCTCTATATTCGGGCAGGATCGTGGGGTTCGAGGCTCTGGTAAGGTGGGTGCACCCGGAGAAGGGACTTCTCATACCCGATGTATTCATCCGGCTGGCCGAAGAAACCGGTCTTATCGTCCCCCTGGGAAACTGGACAATGGAAGAAGCATGCCGCCAGGCCATGGAATGGCTTCCTGCCCATTCAAAATCTAATGAACTTTCTATTAACATAAATATATCCGGCTACCAATTCTCGGATCCTGATTTCCTTGATACGCTCTCTTTCATCATGAAAAAGACCGGATGCCCCGGCAAAGCCATAAAACTCGAAATAACAGAGACTGTCCTGGTCGAGAATCCCGACCGTACTGAACAAATGATGAACGATATACAGTCCCTTTCGGTTGGGACAGCTTTGGACGATTTCGGGACGGGTTACTGCTCCCTGAACTATCTTTACCGTTTTCCGTTTGACACTTTGAAAATAGATCAGTCATTTATCAGGGGAATCGAGTATAACGAGAAAAACAGGAAAATCGTTGAAAACACGATCAACCTGGCCCATCAGCTCGGCATGGACGTTGTTGCCGAGGGAATAGAAACCGAACTGGAAAAGAATATCCTGTACGAAATGAATTGTGACTACGGCCAGGGAAGGTATTTTTCCCCTGCCCTGCCAGCACCAAAAGCAACCGACTTGATATAAAACCGCCATGCAGGAAAAAAAACACACACATCCGGAACTCGAAAAGCTGAGAAACGAAATAGACGAGATAGATGCCGAGCTCGTAAGCCTTCTTTCAAAACGGATCGAAACCGTAAAAAAAGTCCTTGCATACAAAAAAAAACACCAGCTCCCGGTATATCATCCCGCACGCGAGGAAGACCTGATTTTCAACAGAAGATCCCTGGCAAAAGACAAGGGGCTTGATCCTGATTTCGTGGAAGATATCTTCAGGCGTATACTAAAGCACTCACGCATCACCCAGTCACGCCAGATGAGCGGCAAGGGGATAAAGCCCGGCGCAACCATCCTGATAGTCGGCGGAACCGGAGAAATGGGGCGCTTCTTTTCACGATGGTTCGAGGGCTCCGGCTATAATGTCAGATTAATGGGAAGCCGGGATTGGGACAAGATCGGAGATCTTTGCAAGGATCTTGACCTGGCAATGGTTTCAGTTCCCATAGACAAAACACCTGCCATCATAAAAATGCTTGCTCCTCACTTACCGGCAAACTGTGTTCTCACAGATATCACCAGCATAAAAAAGGAACCCATGGAGGCCATGCTCTCGGCCCACCCAGGACCTGTTGTGGGCCTGCATCCCCTGTTCGGCCCCACCCCTTCCACCCTGGACAAACAGATAATAGTCGCCACGCCAGGCCGCAAGCACGAAGAGTGCCGGTGGATTACCGACCAGTTCGCGGCCTGGGGAGCCATTATTGTCGAGGCTTCGGCAGAGGAACACGATGAAATAATGGGTATTGTCCAGGCCCTGAGACATTTTGCAACTTTTGCATTCGGCCGGTTCATAGCGCAGCAAAAGGTGTCGATTTCAAGAACGCTTGAATTCTCAAGCCCCATATACCGGCTGGAACTCGGCATGGTGGGCAGGCTGTTTGCCCAGGATCCTTCCCTTTATGCTGAAATTATCTTTGCCTCAGACGACAGGCGCCAGCTCCTTGCAGATTATGTAAAAAACATCAAGGAGGCCTTGCCGCTTATCGAAAACAAGGACAAGGAAGGGTTTATCAAGGAGTTCAGGAAAACAGCCAAATGGTTCGGCCCGTTTTCAGAACAGGCGATGAGGGAAAGTTCTTATCTCATAGACAAACTGATAGAAAGGTTTTGATCCCGAGTGTAAGCAGGAGCCGCTCCCCTTCCGGCCGTGCAGCGGCTTGGCATCTCATGCCCCTGGTATCTCATACCCCGGATAGCTTCAAGGCGACAAAGAACTCTACGGTATATGAAGCGGTTCTGTTAACCTGCCTGTAAACGATGAATTACTGAATCACCAAATATTCCACCACGGACAAGAGCTGAAAGTATCTCCGGCCTGCTGATCGACTCTTACGATTCCGACAGACCTGAAAAGACTGTTTTAAATCCTATGATCCACGCCGATACCATGCCGGCAATGATCACAGGGAACATCATGGCCGCATGGCTTGCCAGCGCAACAGCAGCGGCCTTTGTCGCAGGCACACCGAATATCGCCATTCCAAATACCCCGCCGGCCTCCCACAGCCCCCAGAAACCTGGCACAGAGGGCATGGCAATGAATATACACACAAGCACAAACACCACACATCCCTGTATCGGAGTAAGTAAAATACCGGGAAAAGCACAAACAGCCATATAAAAAGCGACTGCCTGCAGAATCCAGACAAGAAACGATTCAACAAGGCACACTGCAAGGCTCTTTACATCCCTTATGGCGGAAAAACCGGAAAAAAACGACTCGGTCATGCGGGCCAGGGGATCAAAGAATTTTTCGCCTAGCTCTTCTGCAAGCCCCGGTTTTCTTTTGCCGATCAAAGCAGGCATGCCCCGGATACCGCGGGTAACCCCGGACCGGATGGCGGGAATACAAAAAATTATACCGGCTGCCCCGAGAATCAATGATAATACAACAATTCCTGAAACAAGCCTGGACAATAGTGAAGAATCAAGGGTGTATCCTTTGAATCCAACAGCGAAGCCGGGCGCGATATCCACCTTTTCCATGGCCCAGGCCAGGATAACGACCAGGGTAATGGTATCAAATATCCTTTCAGCCGCCACGGTTCCAATTCCAAGGCTGAAAGGGACCTTCCTGGTCCTTGTAAGGATCCCGGGCCGGACCACCTCCCCTATCCTGCCGGGAAGTATGCAATTTAGCATAAATCCCACTATCATGGGATGCCACAAGGATAAGACTGGTATATCAATATTAGACGAAAGCAGAATCTTCCACCTGTGAGCCCGTATGACAAACGTCAGCAGGCCGAGAATCGACGCACCCGCAAGCCAGGTAAAAGAGGCGGTTGAAATAACCGCCCCTAGCTCACCCATCGGAACGTTCTGAAAAGCGAACCAGAATCCGGCCGCGGAAAAAAACAACCCCAAAAGAACCGACAACGTGATTTTTGTCCATCTCCTGCTTGTCTTTACCTTTTTTCCCGGCATACTTTTTTCCTTTTTCTGAAGCCGTAAACCCGTCCATGCGCCAGTTGCCCAAAAACAGCCGTTTGATAATGGTATCCCGGATCCGTGAGTTTTTGGCTGTGCGCCAGTTGTACTAGGGGAACCGACGGTAAAAAAATATTTTTTCACTTATTTTGTTGTAACATGCTGATAATTAAATATTTTTTACAAAAAATATATCATTTTCCGTCACGGATTCAGAATAGTATATTATTATCGGTTAATTTGCCCATAATACAGATGGCATGAGCGGAAAAACACACAAATCCAGGAAGTTGTGTTATGATGCCTGATGCTTTACTCGAGATCAACGAGACTCATCAGGATAATGACATACCCCCATATCTTCCGCCGGGGGATTGAAATAACCCAGCTTCAACCATGGTAACTTTTCCTTGACCTTTGCTATCCATGCTCTGATCCCGATCGCGCCTCTCATCCCCTCGATCCCCAGAGCAGATGCGTACCATACCGGATCCATGCTCAGGTTCCGCGTCTGCACCATGTTCATCTGCACCGTCTTTGCAAGCGTAAAAAAAGCGTCCATCTCTTCCGGGTGATCTGTAAGACCGGGGCATATGAAATAATTTATAGAAAACCAGCGCCCGAGCCTCCTGGCAATCTTCAAGGATTCAATAACGTCTTCGAACATATACCCCTTTGGCCTGTGGTACTTGAGGTAAAGGTCCTTCTGGGCCGAATTCATGCTCACGCGGATACTGTCGAGCCCTGCAGTGAAAAGGGCTTGGATATGATCAGGAAGGCTACCGTTTGTGTTCAGATTTATTATCCCTTTTTTCGTCCTTTTCCTGATACCGGTTATCACCTCTTTTATAAGCTCAGACTCCATCAGGGGCTCACCCTCGCATCCCTGCCCGAAACTCGCCACAGCTCTTTTGGCTCTTTCCAGGTGTGATACAATAACCTCTATTATCTCTCCGGGCTCGGGAGTGAACTTAATCCTCTCCTGCGGGGCACAGACGCCTGTTTCCGAGTCCTGGTGAGAAATGCACCCTATGCACGAGGCATTGCACGTCCTGCTGACGGGAATAGGCGCCTCGAAGCGCCCGAGCACCAAGTTCCTCGCAGCAGGACATGCATACCGCCTTACACAGTTTTCAACAAGGTGGGAGACAAACCTGTTTCCCGGATGTCTGCAAAGCATATCCGATGCTGCCTTTTCTATCTCAACAGGATCAAAACCGGAAAAATCCTGCCTGGAGTCAGGATCTATCCTGGATACTGCAGCAACGATTCGCCCGCGCCACCACCCGACAGCCGAGTATGTGAAAAATGGAAGTACAGGCGCGCCTGCAAGTGTCATATAGGCCGCATTTGCATGCTGGATATGCGCTGGCGCAGGAAACCCTGCCACTGCGGAGACAGGCTCGCCTTCAACCTCCTTCAGGCTCACGAATTTTTTCCTGAACTGATCATATCCGACCGGAATCCTGCCGGGCAGGGCAAAAATTTCACTCCCTTCGGGCAAAGGAGAAAAATCATCCGGATCGGGGAGAAACGGAATTCCAAGCCTTGCGCCACAGGCTGACAATCCCGGAACTTCAAAAATGTTTCCGCGGGTATCCGCCACGAGGAGCTCCGGGAAATCGTGCCCTGCTTTTCTCCCACGCCCGCGACGTTTTATTGTATTCTTCTTTTTCTTCACGGCCTTTATACCATCCCGGGTTTCGTGATATTAACCATCAAAGATGATGGACTCGTAAATTTTCATGATTAGCAGCAATCACCCCCGGGCATGAAAAGAGGTCTGTCCCTCTCCGCGGCCCCGGAGGTGTTTTCACGGTAAAGTCCATCAAAGATGATGAAAATTGACTTCCAAAAAAGCTGTTGTTTTCCTTATGCAAGAGGTTTCATGAAATGAAAACCCTTGGAAGTCTGGCACAAGTATCAATAAAGAATTGACATATATTCCTTTTCTTTGCACTCTTGCAACAGAGAAAAATGGACCGGAGGAGACATATGATAAAACTCTTGGCAGTTTTCGCTGTACTATACGGTATTTACAACGCCATGGCCTTCATGGCGATCAGGCAGATCCTTTTCCCCGTGAAACATATACCATCACCCCCCCCGGGGTTCCATATCGAGAGACCCGACGAAGTCATTGAGATCCCGCAGGGTTCCGGGGCAAGCAAGGCATGGTTATACCTGCCGGCAGATACGGAAGCAGGTCACAAGGTGCCTGCTGTTATCTATGCCCATGGTAATGGCGAGCGTATTGAGTTCTGCACGAACGATGCAAAACTTTTTCTCTCCATGGGGATTGCGGTATGCCTTGTTGAATATCCGGGATACGGCGACTCCGGCGGAAAACCCGGTGAAAAAAGTATAACTTCAACTTTTACAGTTGCATACGACATGATCGCCGGAAAGCCTGGAATCGATCCTGAAAGGATCATAGGGTTCGGACGGTCCCTCGGGGGAGGTGCGATATGCTCTCTTTCCATGCGGCGCAAACTCTGCGCTATGATACTCGTCTCCACTTTCACCCGTATCCGTGCTTTCACTGATCCATATGGAATCCTGCCCTTTTTACTACCGGACCGCTTCGACAACCTGCATGCTGTCAAGCGGTTCCCTGGCCCTGTCCTGATATTCCATGGGACAAAAGATGAAATAATACCTTATTCCCACGGCATGATACTTGCTGAAAACGCCCGAAACGTCGAATTCGTAAGTTATCGTTGCGGCCACAACGACATGCCGCCTGATCCACCCGATTTCCGGCGGAGAATACAGAAATTCCTGGAACGAAACAACATCATTTAATGATGCATAACCGCCTTGTTTCTGGTATTAATAATTAAATTTTTGGCCTGTTCTGCTGAACTGATATCGCCCCGAACTTTTTCAACACCAAATCTTAATCATGTATGGAGGAAAAATGAACCGTGACGAAATGCTGTCCCGCGTAAAAAACATGGATACTGCCTGGGATCTCGTGATTATCGGAGGCGGAGCCACGGGCCTTGGGTGCGCCATTGACGCAGCAACCCGCGGCTACCAGACACTCCTGCTGGAACAACACGATTTCGCCAAGGGGACATCCAGCAGGAGCACAAAGCTGGTGCACGGCGGAGTAAGGTACCTGCAGCAGGGCAACATTTCCCTCGTACTCGAAGCCTTGAAGGAACGCGGAATCATGAGGAAAAACGCCCCTCACCTGGTATCGAACCTGCCTTTTGTCGTTCCCAGTTATGACTGGTGGGAAGGACCATTTTACGGGATCGGTCTTAAAATCTATGATATGCTGGCTGGAAGGCACGGATTCGGGCATTCCAAGTTTCTATCAAAAGAAAAGACATGCGAATATCTGCCCACGGTTGAAACCAAGGGACTGCGCGGGGGGGTGATCTACTATGACGGCCAGTTCGATGACGCAAGGCTTGCAATCAACATGGCCCAGACCGCGGCCGACCATTCCGCAACCATTGTCAACTACATGAAGGTCTCGGGGCTGATAAAAGAGAAAAACATCGTATGCGGCGTTGTTGCAACCGACATGGAGACAGGCGAAACATATGAAATCAAATCGCGGGGCGTTATTAACGCCACCGGTGTCTTCGCAGACACTATCCGGAAAATCGATGACCCTGAAACCCCTCCCATGATCGCACCCAGCCAGGGTATACACCTCGTCCTGGATAAGTCCTTTCTGCCCGGTGAAAGCGCAATAATGGTTCCACACACAACAGACGGGCGGGTTTTGTTTGCAACTCCCTGGCATGACAAGGTGATAGTGGGGACGACAGATACACCTGTAAAGGACATAGACCTCGAACCCAGGCCGTTGGATGAAGAAATAGAATTCCTTATCTCCCACGCTGCAAAATACCTTACCAAGGACCCTGGCCTCTCAGACGTAAAGAGTATGTTCGCGGGTCTCAGGCCGCTTGTATCCATGGGTGACGCAGAGAATACCGCTGCCATATCAAGGGATCATACCATAAGCATATCTAGGTCCGGGCTGGTCACAATAACGGGCGGAAAGTGGACGACCTACAGGAAAATGGCCGAAGATACAATAGACCAGGCCTCACACGTGGCAGGGCTTCCAGAGCGTCCGTGCGTGACCGTTGACCTGCCTATACACGGATACCACGTAGACTCTGGGAGATTCGGGGATCTTGCCATATACGGGACAGACGCCCAGTACATAAAGGATATTTGCGGCAAATACCCTGACCTTGCGAAAAGACTGCATCCCGACCTTCCTGTTACCGGTGCCCAGGTTGTCTGGGCCGCCAGAAAAGAAATGGCAAGAAGCGTGGAGGACTTTCTGGCGCGGCGCAGCCGTGCCCTTCTTCTGGATGCGAAGGCAAGCATGGAAATTGCGCCAATGGTCGCCGATATCATGGCAAAGGAGTTGGGCAAAACCAAGGAATGGGCCCAATCACAGGCAAATGATTACAGGGAACTTGCAAGGACATACATTCCATAACCTATGCCTGTATCGGTGGGGGGAAACAGAATTTTTTCCGTGAAAACACCTAAAAGGCCGGGGAGAATGCCGGCCTTGTTTTCATGCCGGGGATTGCTGCCAATCATGAAAATTTGTTTTATCAAGATGCCGCGATACAAATGCCACCAGCTTTTTCACTTGAAACATCGGCCGCCCATAGGCTCATTTTCCTGCACGTCATTTTGCTTTACAGCAACCATTCAACACAAATTTTATATCGGATGGTTGACTCCCTTGACTGGCGTACTGAAGAAACGGCCAAGAATACAGGCCATGTCAAAAACTGCTGGAAATTCTTGAGACCGCCCGAGCCTGCTAAACAGATGGAACTCAAATCACTAATCAACCAAAAAAATGCCGGAGAATCGGATGACTGACAAGGATTTTTCCTTTTCAAAAGAGGTGGAACGGCTATTTGCGACCATCGAGAAGGATGAAAAGCAAAGCGAAGATCATCTTCCCTGCCATGAGATTGGTGTCCGTGATTATTCAGAGGATCTTGAAAGGCAGCTTGACCACTGGAGAATACTCCTGACAGACGCCATGCACCAGTTCGGGGCAGCCATAAGCGCTGAGCATTCCATGCGCAATCCCAAGGAAAAGGAGATACAGATAATAAGGTTTGTCGACACCCTGAGGATGCTAGACCAGATGCCGGACCACGAACGTGTCATACTCGTCAGGGCAAAGGAGGCGTTTTTTGACGGCAGCCGCAAAACAAGCGCCGATTATTCGGTATTTTTCGGCAATATTGTGCTTGATTTCAGGTGTATCGACTGGATGATCTCAAGGCTCGGTCCAAGGGTTTCCTACCTTACCACCCGCCTGAAAAGCGCATTTACATCTCTTGCAAGATACAAGATACGAACGCTTCACATTGAAATCCCCAAGGAATCCCCTTCCGAAATAGAACGGATGCGCATTACCTTGCGCATACTCTCGGCCTTTCACACGGCCCTGATGACTAAAACAACAGCCTACTACACGGTCGATGAAAAAGAGTTGCCAGTGGAAATAGTCTATGATGAAAACGGCCGTCCAAACCCGAACCTGACCCTTCTTGCAGCACTAAATGGCCTGAAACCAGAGACTCTCAAAGGATTTGTGGAAAAGGTCGACACGTGGATGCGAAGGCCCGAGGCCCAGGCATTGAGGAAGCAGTTTACAAGCATTTACAGCGCTCTTTTCGGCATAAAAAAATTAAGAGACAGGTTGAAAAGACCTCCCATAGAGATAAACAACCTTCAATGGTCGATCCTGGAACGCGTCCATGACGTGTTATCGTCGGAAAAGGCGAGGCTTGTCAGGATAGTGGACAAGCTTTTGGGAGTCTCTCCGGCGGAAGGTGCAAAGATCATGGAAAGTGTCTATGCCGCGGATTACGACAAAATCGACCCCATAACCCTGGGGGAAAGACTCCTGTCCGCATCACGGCTTTTGTCAGTACTGGCCGACGACTGGGAATACGAAGAGCTTGTCAAAGAAGTCCTGTCCAATATTGAGAAACGCCTCGGACTGGTTCCGGATGACGTATTCTGTTCGATAAACCTCGTTGGTGACCAGATGTCTGTTCATGTTCAAAATCGTATCCCGTTGTCAGGCACACTGGATAAAAGGCTTGTCAAAATAATAAATATTTACAGAAAGCGGGCGGATACAAAACAAAAGATAAAACGCCTGGTAAAAGAAAAAATAAAACTCGCGGCGGATGATTTCAAAAATATAGCTGATGAGTTCAATATCTCGCAAAAAAAGGCTGAAGAGCTTGTGGGGCTGTTGTCAGAATGCTTCGATTCCACAGGGAGATTCGTCCGCAAAAACTTTGAATCCAAGATTGAGTCGTTTGCTGCTCACGAAAAATACATTTTTTCCTTTTTATGGCATTACCTCGGCGAAATCATGCACAAGGATGACCGGATATCGTTTTTAAACGCTATACAGCTCTTGATCAGCCGGTTAAAGATCCCGAAAAGAGCGATGATCACACTTCTTTCGGATTTTTGTAAAAATCCGCT
>CAYVIE010000102.1:0-11270 GCA_964451355.1 uncultured Desulfobacteraceae bacterium | reverse complement strand
GCGGCCTCACCGAGATACCGTATCCCCGAACCTGTCCGGCTGGCGCACCAGGAAGCCCGAAGGGCATTGAAAAAATACATTAAATAGCTATCACAAAGGAGGCCGATCTTTGTATGGCTCCAGATGCAATATCCTGGTATAACCTTTTGCGATCCCCTGTTGGGAAAATGGCAGCTCTCTGTTTTTCCATGAAAGATACAACGGTATACCATCGTCAAAATGGGGACTTGCAGGATTCCCTGACTGCCCTCCGCTGTTTACTAAATAAAGAGGCTCATCTTTGGAAAAATCGACTATCATCCGCATGGCCGGAATGAGCCAGACCTTGAAGTCATGGCCCCGTAAATAACCAGCTACGTTTACAGTGTTGATATCACCCCCGGCTGGGAAAGGCCCCCTGTCAGTATACCGTCCAAGAAGCCATGCCCCGATTCTCTGGAAAAACGGAAGAAAAGGACTGATCTGAGTTGTCGCGGTTTCCCAGGAATAGGTATGAAGCTTGCCCCAAGCCCAGGACTCGGGATTGCGTCCCATGGCATTTCGCGCAAAAACAATCGCATCCGCAAGGCTTCTTGCAACAATATCCGCCTTGGTCTCCTTTACGGGTGTACGTATATCATCCCAAAAGGGGCTGTTGTCACGGCCAAGTATATGATCCTGATCAGCAGAATAATAAATCCCTATAGAGACAAGGCTTTTCCATGCGAGTGAGTCCGTGCCTCCAAGTTCATCTGCAAAAATATTCTGCATCAAGACATGCCTGAAAATAGCATACAAGGCCGCATCTGGGGAGTCAGGCAGCATTTTTCCATCAAATCCGGCCAGGATTCCCATGGCGCTTCGAGCAAATTGCTTGCGCACAGGGTCTTTCATATTGTTTATACTCTCTTCAATCTTCAGCTCCATAGGCGGCATAAACAATGCTTTTTGCATCTTCATAACAAAAGTATCCACCCAGTCCGCCTGTAGAGCAATAGAATCCTCAAGCCGATGATTGTCAGAAGATGAAAGAACCTCATAAACCCGCTGAGCCCTTTCAGGGGAATACCACGATGAGCTTAAAAGCGGCCCCATACCGGGCTGTATAGTCCTGTGATTCGAAGTATTTACAAATCCCCGGGCAGGGTTCATCTCATATAGCAAGTCTGCTCCTTCGATATACCCCATCCAATCGAATTCACCGGTCCAACCCAAGGATGGCAAATGCCCCCGACCGTTCTTTCTTATGGGGTATCGGCCAGATACCTGCCAGGCAATATTTTCCCTGTCGCCGTAAACAAAATTCAGGGCCATCAAGGATACCATTGAAATGGCATCCCTGGCCTGTTTCATATCCTTTGCCTGGTAAAGCCTGTACATGCCGAGAAATGAACTGGTGTCGCAGACTGAATGCACAGACGAAAGAGCAAGTCCAAAAGCGCAGTCGACCTTTTGAGGCAGCATAGGATGCCTTGGATTATCGTCCAATGCAAAATTCAAAAGGGGGCCATGACGTGTGGAGAAAATGGTTCGCGTTACAGGCTCATGGCCTGAAATCCTGAAGGTTTCTTTTCTGGTTTCCGCTTTTAACCATTCTCCACGATAAAGATAATAGAGTTGTTGATCCTTAACCTTTAATTTCTCCAGGAATATATCCTGGGTGTCCCCCATGACCATTGTCATTCCCCAGGCGATATGACCATTGAAGCCCGCCGCTATTCCAGGCACCCCTGGTATGGCAACGCCGGCCACGTGGAAACCGGGAGTTATCACCTGGATTATCATCCAAACCGGTGGATGCATCAAAGGCAGATGGGTATCATTTGCCACGATGGTTGCTT
Source organism: uncultured Desulfobacteraceae bacterium (assembly GCA_964451355.1). Classification (GTDB taxonomy): domain Bacteria; phylum Desulfobacterota; class Desulfobacteria; order Desulfobacterales; family Desulfosalsimonadaceae; genus CAYVIE01. Next base: position 9,450 of record CAYVIE010000102.1, on the reverse strand, counting down.
TATTTTTCGTCCTCGCGGGAGAGACAGCCCAGTTATTGGAGGCCGGAATTCCACCTCCTATGAGTTCATCCAATAATCCCAGAATCTTAATGCTTTGCGCAAAACCTTTTCCTGACTGACCCAGCCCGGCGCTGGCCAGGGTTTTTGCTTTCTTCATTGAGAGGGGTTCGTCATAATAAATGGGAAAAAGCCACGCCGCTTTTTCAGGCCCAACAGTTTGGGCTATATTTATATATGCGATCTCCTCGCGCAGGTTGAACGAAAGCCCGAAGTTGAGGATGTAATATACATATATGGAATCAATCGGTTTCCATCTTTCGGGGGTATACCCTGAAACCATGAAATCGAGAGGAAGCCTGTCCGCGTAAAGATCAAGGTATGCGTTCACTCCCTTTGCGAACGCTGAAAGAAGATCCTTTAATTCAGCTGGCAGCTTCTCGTAAGATTCCCTTGCCGGAGTAACCAGGTCTATGGTTCTCATGAACAGGTCGATCTTGAACGCAGCGGGCCCTGCCATCTCGGCGAGTCTGCCCTGGGCGAGAAGCGAGTAACCCACCATCTGGGCCAGCCGGTCCTGGGCCATGACAAATCCACAAGCCATGGCCATATCATGGGAATCGGCGGCGATGATAACAGGTATCCCAAATTCGTCACGCCTTACCTCCACGCTGTGATTCAAACCGCGCAAAGCGATTTTTCCTGTCTCAGGCGGGACGGTTTTGGCCAAAAAAGAATCAACAAGACCACAACCTGAAAATTGGATAGAAATACAAAGAAGGAAAAGAAAATAAAAACAAAGTATACAATTTAACGATTTTTTCATCCTTGTTAAACTTCCCCGAACAAGTGTTACTCATTATCATTTCTACCAAATACAATTCATGCTATAAGGAATGCCTACTTGTTACAAGATATTTTTATATTTTGAGGAATAGTTGGCTGTTCAACTCCATAACAGGCAGCTTCATTAAAGGTCAGCCCGCTGCATAGTGATTCGCCGGAAAGCGGCTTGCGCCGCCTTGCATACTATGCTTATTACAAATCCATCCCACGTTTAGGGTTGAATCATTCTTTCGGTTTCAAACAGTATCAAAATTTCGACTTTACCGTTAAAACACCTCCGGAGCCGGGGAGAAAACGGCCATGCTTTCATGCACGAGGGGGGGGGTAATTATTGCTAATCATGAATGTTTGCGACCGCATCAATGTTTAAAAAACATAAAAATAAAAAAGATCATTGCGAACCATTTTGGCAAAGGAAGAACATTATCCCCTTGTTTTTCCTATGCTGCGCCTTTTATGTTACCTTTCTTGCCCGTATAATTTTCTCACCGCTTCTGCCGGTTATAAAAGCCGAATTCGCACTTTCAAACACCAAGGCCGGAGGCATCTTCTTTTTTATTTCCGCAGGCTACTTTGCCGGTATGCTCTGCTCAGGCTTTGTATCATCCTTTTTACACCATAATAAAACCATTGTCGTTTCGGCGGCAGGAGCAGGATTGCTTATCATCCTGACCGCCATTGTCCCTGGACAGACATTTATCTGGCCGTTGCTCCTGTTCCTGGGCATTCTCGCTGGTTTTTATCTTCCTTCAGGCATAAGCACACTGACAGACGTATTGCCACCTGAGCACTGGGGAAAAGGGATCGCCATTCATGAAATCGCTCCTAACCTTGCCTTTGTCACTGCGCCGCTCATATGCGAACTGATGATGAATATTGGAGGATGGCGGAGTGTTCCGTTTGCCATAGGAATTTTTTCAATAACTATTGCAGCCGGATTCGCCTTCTTTGGTAAAGGAGGCGGCTTTCCTGGAACACCGCCGGGGTTTTCAAAGCTCGTACACCTGTTTTCAATACCCAGTTTCTATATTCTCATACTTATGTTTGGTCTTGGTATCGGGAGCACCATTGGCTGTTATTCCATGCTTCCACTATACCTGATTTCTGAAAGCAACCTTTCCAGAACAGTTGCGAATTTCGCGCTTTCAGCCTCACGCTTCCTGGGACTTATCTCGGCTATCTTGTGCGGATGGGCGGCAGACAGGCTGGGACCAAAAAAAACTGCGGGCATACTCCTTTTCGCGACAGGAATCAGCACAATCTACCTGGGCCTTGCCGCAACAAAAGAATCCGTCATCTTTGCGGTAATGCTGCAGGCCATCCTTTCAACCGGATTCTTCCCCGCCGGTTTTTCCCTGTTGTCGAGCATCTCGGCGCCTTCTGAACGTAACCTTGTTATATCCTTTGCGATTCCATCAGCATTCGTGATAGGGGGAGGTGTGCTCCCAGGATTCCTGGGATATATGGCAGACGCCGGACTTTTCTCCACCGGTTTTATTGTGATAGGATTTGCCATCTCTGCGGGGGCATTCTTGACCATACTAATCCGACCAGGACAGGTTCTTGACAGCAGAATTTCAAGTGGATGTTTATAGCAAGACTCATAAAAACGAGGTGCACCATGAAGAATCTTTTATGTCTCACATCACTCATACTGATTATTCTTGTTTCATTGGAGGCCGGGGCCGCCCCAGTGGCCGTGGATTGGCAGCAGGGGACCATAATCGACTCCAACCGGAAACCGATCGATATCGCTGTTTCTCCCAATAAAAAAAGGATCTTCATCCTTACGGGAGATTCGGTTGTTATTAAAAATATTGATGGAAAATCTATTCAAACCATACCCCTGGGATTCAAAGCACAAAGCATAATTGCTACAGGTGATACCCTTTACCTGACTAACCATGATGAAAATGTTGTGCGCACGCTTTTGCTTTCATACATATATGATATTGACACAAGTGATTCGCCGGTTTTGGGTGCCAAGGACGCGCCGATTGTCATGGTGGAGTTTTCCGATTTCCAGTGTCCATACTGCGCAAGAATAGCACCTGTTTTGAAAAAGGTAGTAGAACAGAATAAAGATGTATGCCTTGTATTCAAGCATTATCCATTGCGAAAACACAAGCTGGCGAGGCAGGCCGCAGCCGCGGCAACTGCGGCTGGGCAGCAGGGAAAATTCTGGGAATACCATGATCTTCTCTTCAAAAACGCAAAGAGATTAAACAAGGATATATTCAAGAAGATCGCAATGAGCCTGGGCCTTGATATGAAAAAATTCGAGGCGGACATGCGTTCCAAGGCTGTTTTGGACAAAATCGACAAAGACCGTCGAGATGGCAGGAATGCTGAAGTTTCGGGCACGCCAAGCCTTTACATCAACGGCAGAAAAGTAAACAAAAAAAGCCTTGAAGAGATCACAAAAATTATCGAGCAACAAAGAAAAGTAATCAAGGCAAAGAGCAAGGAATCATCCGATCACAGGAAACAAAAGCAGGCCAACTAAAACAGGCAGAATCTACATTGGTGGTTTAGCTCGGCTGCGATGCCGGTTATCTTCATCAACATATCATTGACAAAAGCGATATCCCATGAATGTTGAAAAATATACCCCATGGGCGATTCTTCAAAAACTCATTCGATTCGATACAACGAATCCGCCGGGAAACGAAAAAGAATGTATTAACGCCATTGGCTCACTCTTGTCCTCGGAAGGGATAACATACAGGCTCTATGCAAAAGATGCCAAACGTCCCAACCTGGTTGCGACACTTCGGGGGGAAAAGAAAGCCAGGCCGCTTTTGTTGTATGGTCATGTTGATGTTGTTCCTGCCGGCCCTGATGGCTGGAAATTCCCTCCCTTTTCCGGCATAGAAGCCCATGGATGCATATGGGGCCGTGGGGCCCTTGACATGAAGGGCGGCATAGCCATGATGCTGGCGGCCTTGTTGCAGGTTAAACGATCCGGTCTGATCCCGGCAGGTGATATTATTTTTGCGGCCCTTGCAGACGAAGAGGCCGGAGGGGATATGGGAGCCAGGTACTTATGCTCCGAGCACCCATATCTTTTTGAAAACGTCAAGTATGCTATCGGTGAATTCGGAGGTAATAGCTTCATCATATCAAACAAACGATTTTACCCTATCCAGGTTACGGAAAAACAGGTCTGCTGGATGAAAGCTGAATTCCGGGGACCTGCTGGCCACGGGTCTATGCCCGTAAAAGGCGGGGCAATGGCCAAACTCGGGAGGTTCCTTACAAGAATTGATGAAAAATCTCTGCCTGTCAGGCTTACTGGTCCTGCCGAAAAAATGATAAAAGCCATCGCGAGGCATCTTCCTGCACCAGCCTCCATCCTTTTGCGAGGCCTTTGCAACCCTGTTCTTGCTGATCCCCTTTTGAAAATAATTGGTAAAGCAGGGGAAAATTTTTCACCATTATTGAGGAATACGGTAAGTCCCACCATAGTTTCCGGTGGAAGTAAAATAAATGTAATCCCCGACAGCGTCAGCCTGGAGCTGGATGGGAGACTTGTACCCGGCGCGACTCCAGACACAATAATAAAAGAACTCCATCAAATTGCGCCTGATATTGATTTCAACATAGAGATATTCCGCTTCGAGCCCGGCCCCCCGGAAAGCCCTGATATGGGTCTTTTTCAATTCCTTGCTGATCTCATACGGAAACACGACCCCCACGGAGTCCCGGTACCCATGCTTCTTCCAGGGGTTACAGACAGCCGTCATTTTGCACAACTGGGCATACAGACATATGGTTTTATCCCCATGCGTCTACCTGAAGGATTCGATTTCTTCACTCTTGTCCACAGCGTAAATGAAAGGGTTCCCAAAAGCGCCCTTGTTTTCGGCGCAAGAGTCCTTTTTGATCTCATTGCGTCTTACGACAGACAATAGCCCTGTTTTCTCAGATAAATCTTTCATGTATCACCCCTTGACGGTGCCCCAATCATTAATTAAGTTTTAAAAGTCAAAATGAGATAATAACCAAAATGCAGTCCAATCATACCAGGAGACCGACAATGGCGAAACAGGAGGCAAAGGAAATCGTCACGGAGCTTCTAGAAGAGGCGGGGATCACTGTAAACGGCGACAAGCCTTACGATATCAAGGTCCACAACGATGAGCTTTACGACAGGATTGTGGCCGGCGGAGAGCTTGCAGTCGGAGAGTCTTACATGGACGGATGGTGGGATTGTGAAGCTCTGGACCAATTTTTTGATAAAATTTTCAGGGCGAGACTTGACTTGAAGATAAGAAAAAACCGCAAGGCCATGCTGCGGATTCTACGTGCCAGACTGTTTAATCTCCAGAAACGCCGCAGAGCATACCAGGTAGGGAAAAAACACTACGATGTTGGAAATGACCTTTACCGTGACATGCTCGACGCGAGAATGGTATATACCTGTGGTTATTGGAAAAATGCCTCCAATCTGGATGAGGCGCAGGAAGCGAAGCTCGATTTGGTATGCAGGAAGATCGGCCTGGAACCTGGCATGAAAGTGCTTGAACTAGGATGCGGATGGGGATCTTTTGCCAAATATGCGGCGGAAAAGTACGGGGTCCAGGTTTTTGGTGTAACTGTTTCAAAAGAACAGGTAGCCCTTGCAAGACAACTATGCAAAGGCCTGCCTGTTGAAATACATTACGACGATTACAGGAATGTGCGCGGAGTCTATGACAGGGTGGTCTCCATCGGTATTATGGAGCATGTGGGATACAAAAATTACAGGACATATATGAAAGTAGCAAACCGCTGCCTTGCAGAAGGAGGTATTGCGTTTATCCATACTATCGGGGGAAACACAAGTGTTTATACCGGAAATCCATGGACAAACAAATACATTTTTCCTAACAGCATGCTCCCTTCCATAGCACAGCTTGGCAAGGCCATGGAAGGAATCTTTGTGATGGAAGACTGGCACAACTTCGGCCCGGATTATGACAAGACCCTCATGGCATGGTACGAACGTTTTAAAAAAGCATGGCCTAAACATGCCAAAAAATATGGGGAACGTTTCTACAGGATGTGGGTCTTCTACCTGTTGAGTTCCGCCGGTGCCTTCCGCTCAAGACACACCCAGCTGTGGCAGATAGTGATGACAAAACCGGGAACTCCTCAACCGGATTGCCGCATATCATAGTTGTAAAACAGGGCCTGATTCAGGATAAAACATGAAACCTATAGATGCGACGGTTATTATTGTTGGCGGGGGGCCTGGGGGTGCAAGCTGTGCCTGCAGGCTCGCCCGATCCGGGGTTGATGTCCTGTTGCTCGACAAGGCGGCCTTCCCTAGAAACAAGATATGCGCCGGCTGGATCACCCCAGAAGCCATCAAAAAGCTCGAATTAAGGATTGAAGATATACCCGGGATAACAATGATAAGAAAGATAACATTTTCAATCCTTGGAATTTCCATACCAATGCCTGTAATACAGTACGCCATCCGCCGAAAGCCCTTCGACGCCTTCCTCCTTTCACGCGCAAACGTGCCGGTGATAAAACACAGGGTCAACAAGATCGACCAAAAAGACGGATTTTATATCATAGACAATAAGTTCAGATGCAAATACCTTGTCGGAGCCGGTGGTACCCACTGCCCGGTATACAAGGCGATCTTTTCTTCCATCCGTCCCCGCGATCCACGTCGGCTCATAGCAGCAGTTGAGGTGGAAACCAGGCTTTCAGCCGCGAAAAAAAACTGCAGGCTCTGGTTTTTCTCAAAAGGGCTTCCAGGCTATGCCTGGTTCTTACCCAAAAAAGACGGCTGGATAAACATCGGCATAGGAGGTAAAGCCGCGATCCTCCGGCGGCGCAAACAGACAATTTTATATCACTGGAGGATGTTTATAAAATACCTTCAACAACAAGGATACGTGCAAGATATCGATGTCGCCCCCAAGGGACACCTCTATCATCTCAGGCTACCTTATGGTAGAGTATCTCATAATAATGCGTTCATCGTGGGGGATGCTGCAGGGCTTGCCACGCTTGATATGGGTGAAGGTATTGGACCTGCGGTGGAAAGCGGAATAAGGGCCGCTGACGCGATACTCGGGCGGAAACCATATGATATAGAAACCATCGGCAAATGGAGCATACCCCATATGCTTCTTTCAAAGGTCATAAGCCGCACCCGGGACATGTGACATGCAACATTATCCTTATAGCCGGGATAAATAACAGCCATGCCGTCATGCCCGGAAGTGGTTACAAGATAACCGTGAAAGATTCTTACGTCTCCAGATTTTTATTCTATCGAGCTTATTTCCATTAACTTATATGTCAACCCGATAATAGATGAACATCCAAGGTGCAATAAGCAGATTGCTTCAAAAATTTGCTGATCATCTTTTTCTGCCGGTGGGGAAACGGACCATTGAGGCGACCAGGGCTGTCACAAATGGATTTGCCCTTTTTTTTGAACTATTTGTCATGACATTTTCCCACAAATCATGGCGGTCCCCCCTGCTCAGGAAAAGAATCATCGAGCAGATTTACTTTTCAGCACTTGGCGGTTCTGTTTCCATCGTTATCACCGCCCTTGCCACAGGAGGTCTCCTTACAGCCCAGTTCGTTTCTCTGACAAGTCATGAAGATATCGGTGGCGCGTTTGTTTCTCTTGTTATTCGTGAGATGGCTCCGCTTATCACTTCCCTTGTTGTGATCCTCCGCTCAGGGACATCCGTGGTCCTGGAGACCGGAGCTATGAGGATTGGAAACGAAATCGAGTCTGTGGAAATGGGAGGGATCGATCCTGTATGGTTTTTCGGGTTTCCCAGGTGGGTGGGAATAATTTCAGCAATGGTCATGCTGGTGGTTCTTTTCAACATTACAGCAATTGCGGGTGGCGGCTGGATAGTATGGCTGCTCACGGGGAAACCTGTTGAACCCTTCATGGACGCGGTTGCCCGCTCGGTCCACGCTACAGAGATAATCTCAAATATCGAGGAAGCATTGTTCTCAGGGATTGCGGTATCAGTAATTTGCCTGTATTACGGGTTTACGGTACGCCGACATACCGTACATCTTTACAAAAACGTGTACCGTGCCGTATTATTGTCTTTCATTTGGGTTCTTCTAATTCATACGGCATTTTCATTTCTTTTCTACCTTTAGAATATAGTAATAAAATATGGTCAGGCTCAACAGGATAGAAATAAAACCTTCTCGATACCTCCCAGGGATACGCATAGATACACTTTCAATCAATCACGGCGATGCATTTTTTATGGTTTCTGACAGGCCTGATACATCATCCCTGGTCTTCAGGATACTTGCCACCCTTGCATATCCGGAAAAAGGAGATTTCTGGTTTGAAGGGAAAAAGATTGATTTTACGGATTATAAAAACCTGCTTCCAATAAAAAGGAAGATCGCATATATCGCTCCTGATGCCGCTTTGGTCTCTCATTTGAGCCTGCGGGACAACCTGGCTGTTGCCATGTATCAAGCGAAGAAGAATATATGTAATCCTTGTAACGATCCCAAGGTTTCATCCCTGTGCAGGCTGTTCCACCTGGGCCGCCATCTAGACGAACCAGCATATCTCGCTCCACCCCATGTTTATGGTGCAGCTATATTTGTCAAAGAACTAGCGAAAAATCCTATTTTGCTTTTACTCGACTTTCCAGAAACGTTCATATCCCCTTCAGATATTGAAATCGTATACTCCCAGATAGCAAAGAGGCTCTCGACAAGGGAAACAGCAGCGGTGATCTGTTCAAACCGTGAAGAGTTCATTGAGCTCTGTAACAGCGGTAAGCTGAAAATAGAAGAAGGATGCCTGTCGCTTGCATGAAGAATTCTCAAGAAGTATTCTACTTGGCAAATAATTTGAATCACGCGCCTGGTTAATCTTTTGAAAGGAGCCCGGTGGTCATGAAATCGCGACCTTCCTCCAAATTTCAAGGAAGTAATCCTGAGTCCAGAACGAATGCGAGTACTCACGTAACACAGGATTATAAAAGAAAAAACAGGATGGAGCAAAAATTCAGATGGATATATCATACAATACAAAAGAAAAAGCTGTAGGTGCTTTTGTCTTAATGATGGCCTTCCTGCTCGCCGGCTCCATCATTCTTCTCGGCCGCGGCAAGGGCTGGTTCGTTTCTTATGTCACATATTACACCACGTTTCCAGAAACGTACAATCTGCAGGAAGGAGCGCCAGTGACTCTATACAGAGCTGAGATAGGGCGTGTTAAAAAAATAACGATCTACAAGGACAAGGTACGGGTCAAACTGGCTATTGAAAAGCCATATGCAAGCAGAATACGCAAAGATACCGTGGCTGTGGTTGAAAGCCCCACCCTCATAGGTTCTGAGTATCTGGCCATCATTCCCGGGAAACCAGACTCTCCTCCCCTGGAGGAAAATGGAGAAATCAAATCCATGCCCAAGCGGTCCATTTCTGATATTGTAAGGGAATACAAGATCGAGGATGCCGCTAAAAAGCTTGTGAAGGCTATTGCTGATATTTCCGAAACCGCAAGCATTCTCAGGGATCCTGACGGCCCCCTCTTTTCAGCCTTGAATGATTTCCGGGTCATCACATCAAACCTCGCAATGATAACCAGTGACATAAAAG
>CAYVIE010000101.1:0-11329 GCA_964451355.1 uncultured Desulfobacteraceae bacterium | reverse complement strand
AAGGAGGCATTGGGTGATGAGGTCAAGGATAAACCTTCCCGCAGGTTCAATGTGGTAGTAGACGGCGAGCCGTTTGTCGTTGTTGTTCAGGAGGAAAAAGCCTCCATACCCAGTGTGACAGCAAAACCTGCTCCCCCAGGGCCGTCAGGACCGGCAAGGGTGGTCCCGGCTTCCCCGAAAAAACTCAGGCCCGCTCCATCCGTAAAGGGTCCTGCCGGGAAAAAGGCCGATTCTGCTTTATTGCAAGAATCAGCAGCACCAGACGAGATGAAAGGAACTCCAATCAAGGCTCCAATGCCCGGGATTATTATCCGGTATGAAAAGGCCGAAGGAGACAAGGTTGAGGCCGGTGAAACCGTTGTTGTGCTTGAGGCCATGAAAATGGAAAACTCTCTTACGGCTCCTGTAGCCGGTATTGTACACTCTGTTAAGTTTTCACCTGGTGATTCGGTTTCAAAAGATGAGATTTTGTGTGTAATCAAGTAAGTTTTTGCTCACTCGTTTATGGATTTATGCAATCGATAAAATTTAATGCCAGGATTCATCGATATGAAAATATTGTTTGCGTAAAACCGGCAAGAGGAGCTGAAAGAGCAGTTTGTTTTTGAACCAGCCCACCGGGTAATTCAGACAATCATTCCTTTCAGGGATGTAGAAAAGAAGAGGATTTAACATGAAGATCCATGAATACCAGGCAAAAGAAATTTTCAGGGAATATGGCATACCCGTACCTGCTGGTTTAGTTGCAACGACACCTGACGAGGCTGTTGACGCAGCTTCAAGACTTGGCGGATTCCCTGTTCTCATAAAAGCCCAGGTGCATGCCGGGGGCAGGGGCAAAGCCGGAGGTGTCAGTATTGCCCATGATATTGAGTCAGTACGTAGAGAATCGGAACGCATCCTTGGCATGCGGCTTGTAACTCACCAGACAGGACCGGAAGGTAAACCTGTAAGCAAGGTTCTGGTGGAAAAGGGGATTTCCATCAAAGAAGAAATTTATCTCGGACTGATGCCCAACAGGGAAAATGCCCGGATAACAATTATGGGGAGTCTGGCAGGCGGAATGGATATCGAAGAGGTGGCTGCCCGGACACCCGAAAAAATAGTTTCGGTTCAGGTGAATCCGCTGGCAGGAATACACCCATTTCATTGCAGGAGATTATGCTTTGGCCTGGAAATGCCCAAGGATCTTCACAAGGAATTTTCAATGATCATCTCAAGTCTATACAGGCTTCTTGTGGAGAAAAACGCATCCCTTGTTGAAATAAATCCGCTTGTGATTACAGCTGATGGTCAAATCATGGCTGCCGATGCAAAGATCGATTTCGATGATAATGCCCTGTTCCTTCATCCTGATATCAAGACACTTCGTGATATATCCCAGGAGGATCCATTGGATGTGGAGGCTTCCAGGTTCGGGTTGAACTATATAAATCTAGACGGAAACGTAGGGAACATGGTAAACGGGGCCGGGCTTGCAATGGCGGTTATGGACGGCATAAAGCTTGCCGGAGCCGAGCCCGCGAATTTTCTTGACGTGGGGGGCGGCGCGACATCTGAAATGATTGAAAACGGTTTTTCCATAATCCTTTCTGATCCGAAGGTAAAGGTTATTCTTATCAATATCTTCGGAGGAATATTAAGATGTGATGTCCTGGCGGAAGGGGTGATCAAGGCCGCAAAAAATACAAAAATCGATGTACCTGTTGTTATCAGGTTAGAAGGGACAAACGTTGACAAGGGCAAAGAACTTCTGGCGCATTCAGGCCTTACGTTTCATGTGGCTGACGACTTGAAGGATGCGTGCCGGAAAGCGGCCCGCCTGGCAATGAATGGATGATTGACCAATCCTGAGTCAGGGATAGAGCTTTTGGCCCTAAGCGTTTATCGCCAGAATTTATAATCCTGGATTCGGGACGATTTTAAAACCGGTGTTGAATCATACATGATTAAAGCTGTGCCAGAAAGGGGATGTAAGATTAAATGAGCATATTTGCAGATGATAATACACGTGTCATTGTACAGGGGATCACGGGAAAAGAGGGAAGATTCCATACCGCACAATGCCTTGAATACAAAACAAGGATTGTCGGAGGAGTCACGCCGGGCAAAGGCGGGATGCAGGTTGAAGGGGTCGAGGTTTTTGACACCGTTTGTGAGGCCGTGGAAAAAACCGGTGCTGATTGCAGCCTGATATTCGTACCTCCCGCGTTTGCAGCCGATGCTATCCTCGAGGCCATAGAAGCGGATCTGCGTTTGATCGTCGCAGTAACCGAGGGCATACCTGTTCTGGATATGCTCAAGATAAAACAAATCCTTTCGGCCTCATCAGCAAGGCTGATTGGTCCGAACTGTCCCGGTATCATCAGTCCGGGAAAAACAAAAATAGGAATCATGCCGGGTCATATCCATAAACCGGGCGGCCCTGTTGGTGTTGTGTCCAGATCCGGGACCCTGACATACGAGGTGGTTCATCAACTTACCAGACAGGGTTTAGGTCAAAGTACGTGTATCGGGATCGGGGGAGATCCGGTCGTAGGGACTGATTTTATCGATTGCCTTGAAGAATTCGAAAAAGATCCAGAGACCAGGGGAATCGTGCTGGTCGGCGAAATCGGCGGCAACGCAGAGGAAAAAGCAGCAGAGTATATCGCAGACAACATTTCAAAGCCCGTGGTTGCGTTCATCGCAGGGCAGACAGCACCTCCCGGCAGGAGGATGGGGCATGCAGGCGCAATAATCAGCGGATCATCCGGAACCGCCTCAGCAAAGATCACAGCCCTGGAGGAAGCCGGTGTTCATGTGTGCAGGGACCTCGGAACAATAGGAAAGTTCTGCCGTGATCTCTTTTTGGGATAATCCGGATCGCCGGGTTATTTGAAAATTTCCAGACGGTATAAACTTGTCATCTCCAAGGAGTATTCCCATGAGCTGGTTTGTCGAAGCCTTTACAACATCTGTGGGGAAAAAACTGATAATGGCTTTTACCGGGCTGTTTTTTTTGCTTTTTCTGCTTGTTCATCTTGCAGGAAATCTTACCCTTTACGCCGGCAAGGAGACTTTCCTTTCATATGTCGCCCACCTTCATTCCTTCGAGGTTCTGCTATCGGTGGCTGAGGTTATTCTCCTTGTTCTTGCGGTGTTGCATGTGGGAACAGGAACCGTACTCTTTGTGCAAAACCGCAGGGCAAGGCCCGTAAGGTACGCCATGGATAAACCGGGCGGGGGCCGCACTGTTTCATCAATTACAATGCCGTATACCGGCTTTGTTATACTCGCATTTTTGGTTTTGCATCTATCCCAGCTTCATTTTATCGGCCCGGATTCTAACATATACAAAGTTCTTGTTAAAAGATTATCAGATCCATTGTGGGCTTTTGTCTATACCATCGTTGTCCTGATAGTAGCATTGCATGTACGACATGGTTTTTTTTCTATATTCCAGACGATCGGGGCGAATCATCCTAAGTATATGCCAGCCGTAAGGGTTCTGGCGGTGGCATATGCCATTGTGATTGCTTTCGGTTTCGGTCTCATCCCGGCATATATAGTATATTCCATATGACTGTAACCCGGAGAGGTGTCATGAAACTAGATGCAAAGATTCCGCCGGGACCGCTGGCGGAAAAATGGGATAAACACCGTTTTGATACAAAGCTTGTAAGTCCCGCGAACAAGCGAAAGTTCGAGATCATCGTTGTCGGAACCGGGCTTGCAGGGGCCTCGGCCGCTGCCACTTTGGGGGAACTCGGTTATAACGTCAAAAGCTTTTGCATTCAAGACAGCCCCAGGAGGGCTCACAGTATCGCAGCCCAGGGGGGGATCAACGCGGCAAAGAATTATGCCAATGACGGAGACAGCATATTCAGATTGTTCTACGATACCATAAAGGGAGGTGATTTCAGGGCAAGGGAGGCGAATGTATACCGCCTGGCCCAGATATCCAACCATATCATAGATCACTGTGTGGCTCAGGGCGTTCCATTTGCGCGTGATTATGGTGGGCTTCTTGCAAACCGCTCCTTTGGAGGGGCCCAGGTTTCAAGAACTTTTTATGCCCGCGGGCAGACAGGACAGCAACTCCTTCTGGGGGCATACAGCGCCCTGATGCGCCAGGTTGCCCTTGGCAAGGTGAAGATCCTTCCCAGAAGGGAGATGCATGATCTTGTTGTAATTAATGGGAAGGCGCGGGGTATCATTGTCAGGAATCTTATAACCGGACAAATCGAATGTCATGCGGCTCATGCGGTTGTACTTGCAACAGGCGGGTATGGAAATGTCTATTTCCTTTCCACAAACGCCATGGGATCCAATGTGACAGCTGCTTTCCGGGCGTACAAAAAAGGGGCATTTTTCGCCAATCCATGTTTTACTCAGATTCATCCAACTTGTATCCCCGTGCATGGTGCTTACCAGTCGAAATTGACATTAATGAGCGAAAGCCTGAGAAACGACGGAAGGGTATGGGTTCCCAAAACTCCTGGTGACAAACGAAGGCCTGAGGCGATACCGGAATCGGAACGTGACTATTTCCTCGAGGAGAAGTATCCGAGCTTCGGCAACCTTGTACCAAGGGATGTTGCCTCAAGGAATATAAAAGAACAGTGTGACATGAACAAAGGAGTTGGCGAGACTGGGTTTGCAGTATATCTTGACTTCTCAGACGCCATCAAGCGAGAAGGCAGGGAAGCCATTGCCGCCAAGTACGGAAACCTTTTTGCGATGTATGAAAAGATAACAGGCGAGGATCCATACCAGACCCCGATGAAGATCTACCCTGCTGTTCATTACACCATGGGCGGACTCTGGGTCGATTATAACCTCATGACCACGATTCCCGGCCTTTTTGCCATAGGCGAGGCAAATTTTTCAGATCACGGGGCAAACAGGCTGGGTGCTTCTGCTCTCATGCAGGGGCTGGCGGATGGTTACTTCATACTTCCATATACGATCGGCGGTTATCTGGCTTCAACCAGCCTTGAGGATGTAAATACCGATGCACATCAATTCAAAGAGGCTGAAAATAAAACTATTGATATCATATCAAGGCTTCTTTCAATAAACGGTAACAGGACAGCCATCGAATTCCACAGGGAACTTGGGAAAATACTTTGGGATTATTGCGGAATTTCAAGGACAGAGAAGGGCCTGGAAAAGGCGCTTGGAATGGTCGCCGATTTGAGGGATCAATTTTTCAGCGATCTCCTGGTTCCTGGTGACAGTAATGACTTCAACCAATCACTTGAAAACGCTTGCCGGGTCGCTGATTTTTTCGATTTTGCCCCGCTTATGATAAAAGATGCACTGGCCCGGAAGGAATCGTGCGGCTGTCATTTCAACGAGGCTTACCAGACAAGTGACCATGAGGCATTGAGAGATGATGAAAATTTTTGTCATGTTGGTGCATGGGAATATAATCCTGATAACCCCGATATGCCGAAAAGGCACATCGAACCGCTTGAATTCGAGTACGTGACACCGACGCAGCGGAGTTACAAGTAACAGTAGCCTGTTTTCCGCATGTTGTCACTAAAGTGAAAAATATCTCCAGAGCCGGGGAGAAAAAGAGCCTTTTTTTCATATCTGCAGGTGATTGCTGCTAATCATGAAAGTTTTCATCCATATCAACAACTGTTTTCAAAGAGGAAACAGATGAACAAGAGACTGAACCTGACGCTCAAGGTGTGGCGGCAGAACAAGAAGAACCCCAAGGGGAGGTTTGAAACCTACACGGCGAGCAACATATCCACGGATCTTTCCTTCCTGGAGATGCTCGATCTTGTAAACGAAGAGCTGGCAAAGGATGGTATTGAACCAATAGCCTTTGACCATGACTGCAGAGAAGGTATTTGCGGTATGTGCGGCGCTGTTGTGAACGGCAGGCCCCACGGCCACCTTGCAGAGACTACCTTGTGCCAGCTCCACATGCGTCATTTCAACGACGGGGATGTAATCGTGATAGAACCGTGGCGGGCAAGGGCCTTTCCCGTGATCAAGGATCTTGTTGTCGACCGGTCAGCCTTTGACAAGATAATACAGGCGGGAGGCTATATCTCTGTGAATGCCGGCGGAGCGCCTGATGCCAATTCCATTCCAGTGCCAAGGGAAGTGGCGGAAAAAGCTTTTGAAGCGGCTTCCTGTATCGGGTGCGGTGCATGCGTAGCAGCGTGTCCGAATGCTTCTGCCATGCTTTTCATAGGCGCCAAGGTATCGCACCTGGCATTGTTGCCCCAGGGAAGGGCAGAAGCTGAAACAAGGGTCTGGCAAATGATAAAAACCGCCGACCTGCTGGGTTTTGGAAACTGCAGCAACATAGCCGAGTGTGAAGCTGAATGCCCCAAGGGGATATCCCTGGTTGAGATAGCCAGGATGAACAGGGAATTCATAAAAAGCGCCTTCATATAAGATTTGATTTTTACTCTTTTATTCGAATCAGAAATGGATTAAGTATTACCATGTAAATCTACATGATTAGCAGCAATACCCCCGGGGAAAAGAAAGTCTGTCTTTTTTCCCGGCCCTTGAGTTGTTTTTACGGTAAAATAAAACGGTTGATTATCACAACCAGCCCGGAGAGTGAGATGAATACAATAAAATGGGTAGGAATCTTAGGTATGTTTGCGGGAATACTTGTTGCAGGATACCAGGGTCTTTCAAAACTCATGGGTAAAGGTGAACTTTCTTATACACTAATAAATACTTTGGGAGAGGATCGCTTTTCCTGGATTGCGGACATCACCTCTCCAACTATTCATAATGCTGTTGATTCTGTCGTTAACGCTGAAATATGGATTCTTTTGATTGTTTCCGGCATCATCCTGCTTGTCATAAGCGGTATATTCGCAAAGCACTGATAAAACGGATCGTTAGAATCCACCTGTTACTCATCATTTTCCCACACACGATTTCATGCTTGCCGGGGTATATAATCAGGAGCAAGGCCCCGGGCATACCCGATCTTCTTGTCAGCCTCCATCATCATTTCGTTTAGTGTTTTTTCAACCTCAAGCCTGACCTTTTCCAGTTTGTCACCCCTGGCATCGGGAGGGATTATCCATGGCCGCCTGTACGATACCAGGATCCGCGAAAAGGGAAGGGGCAGAACTGTTTTATCCCATGCCTTTTCAAGGGTTATGGCCGGTTTTGCAGACATTATTATAGGAAGCAGGGGAGCTCCTGTATCCCGTGCCAGGACGATCATGCCTTTCTTGGCGGTGAACCTCGGTCCACGCGGCCCGTCCAGCACTGTGGCCGCCTTGATGATCCTGTTTGCCTTAAGAGATTCAGCCATGATCTCCAGGGCCTTTTTACCCCCATGACCTGATGAACCTCTTACCGGTACTATCCCGAGACGCTGGGCAAATCCTGCCAGCAGGTCTCCATCCCTCGACCTGCTGAACATGATCATAGGATGCTGGTTCCTGTAGAACCAAACAAGAAATATGGCACACCTGTGCCAGGTGGCACCGACTACCCTGTTTGATTCAATAATATAACGCCTGTGAAAAGGCATACCATCGATATTGATCCTGCAGGTTGAAAACCAGGCGTTAAGGAGTTTTGCAGCAGACCATGTCAACAATTCTATCCTGGTTTGCCGGGTATCTCGCCCCACCGGTCTTGTATCAGGATTATTCATTCACACACCATGTTATATGTTGGGCAATGGATATCCGTCCTTTCACTTCTTGCCGGAATCCTTCAAGGCCGCTTTGAGTTTTTCAGCAAGAATGCTTCCAGAGTCTGTATACTTGGTAGCGGGCTGGACGAATTTTTTCCAATCCCTGGATTCAGCAGCACTTCCCGGCGAAAGACTGATTCTTCTTTCTTTTTCATCTATCTTGTCGATGGTGATAACGATGGGATCATTGATCTTTAGTTTTTCCAATTCTTTTGCGTCCGGGGACTGGTTGATACGTGACTTGGGCAAAAGGCCCACAATACCGGGTTCCAGAGCCACAAACCAACCAAAATCCTCTTTTTTTTTGATGATTCCTTCTGTAGCCTGACCTGGACGGTACCTGTCATGTATACCGATCCATGGATCACCTTCAGCGTCCTTCAGACTCAAGGAGATTCTCCTGTTTTCAGGGTCAATACTCTTTATCATGACGGCTACCCGGTCGCCGGGTGCTACCATGTCAGAAGCCTTTACAACCCTTTTTTTATAACTCAGCTCGCTTATGTGAATCAGCCCCTCCACCCCGGGCTCTATCTCGACAAATGCTCCGAAATCGGCGCATCTTGTGATTATGCCTTCGATGCGCTGGCCTGCCATGTATTTTGAGGTAACCTCGTTCCAGGGATCACCTGTTACATGCTTTACAGAAAGTGAAATCTTGGGCGGACGCCGGGGGTCAGAACCTTGTTCGATTGACAGGATTTTAACCTTTATAAGATCCCCCGGAGATACGACCTGTTCCGGCTTTTCAATCCTTGACCAGCTCAGCTCCGATACATGGATCATGCCTTCGAGCCCGGGAACCAGCTCCACAAAAGCCCCGTATGGCATTACTCTTGTAACCCTCCCGTCGACAACATCACCTGCGGACACGGTCTTAAGATAGGCATTCCTGTTTTCCTCGATTTCACGCTGCACCAGTTCCCTGCGGGACAGTACAATATTTCTGCCGCCGGACTCTATTCTTGTCACGAGGAAGCTCAGGGTCTGGCCTACATACTTTTCCGGTTCTTCAATGTAATGGACATCCATCTGGCTTACAGGACAAAACGCGGTTTTGCCGGCTACCTTAACCCTGAAACCGCCCTTGCATGTTTCGATCACCCGGCCTTCTATCGGTACTTTGTCTGCATGTGCATCATAGAGGATTTCGATCCCTCCTTTTCCTGTCATTACCTTCGACAGCCTGACCTCACTTTCATCAGCATGCACAACGTAAAGAGTAATACTGTCTCCAACCTTGTATGGAAATTCGCCATCCTCCCCGGTCAACTCGGCCTTTTCAACCACGCCATCCGCCTTTGTGCCGGTAGATACTATGACATCATCCTTGCCGATGGAAATGATCCTGCCGGTTATTTTTTCTCCCACCCTGAGATCATCTTTCATCTGGGCAAGGTAGGAAGAAAACATTTCGGCGAAGTTCTCGTCCTGTTCCTTGGGTTCTTCTGGTTGAGTGCTCTCTTTTTTCTCAAAATCGTTTTCATTCATTCCCGGTACTCCATGGTTTCTGGTGTATCAACATCCTGGCGGTCACTTGGTTGATCCTCGACTTATAACTCAAACAATCGTATTTGATAGTAATTAATGCTACCGTGTTAATGGAAAATATGACATATCATGAGTTTTGATCTTGTAAAAAGAAAAAAATATATGCCAAAAATGAATTGTTTCGTTAAAGTCATGCTGGCCGGTTGAATCTTTGCAAAATCTACTTATATAATTTGTCAAACATGTGAAGGACCTATTTTATGAATAACCCGAAAAATAGATGTAGCCATAAAATTGTGTATGGACCTGTGCCGTCAAGACGGCTTGGCAGGTCTCTCGGGGTTGATATGATCTGTCCGCCTAAGGTATGCACCTATGATTGTGTCTACTGCCAGATAGGCCCAACGCCCGAAAAAACAATAAACAGGAAGGTGTTCCAAAAGGCCGATGATGTAGTAAAGGCGGTGGAGCATGCTGTTGAAATGCATCAGGTCGATTATATTACCCTGGGTGGTTCCGGGGAACCTACATTAAATACAGAGACAGGCAAGGTAATCAGGGCCATCAAAAAAAGGATGAATATTCCTGTTGCGGTCCTGACCAACGGGTCTCTTCTTTACGATCCGGAAGTCGCGCAAAGTCTCATGGATGCTGACGTGATCATACCATCGCTGGATGCTTATGATGAAGTAACATTCCTGCGTATCAACAGACCGCATTCATCGATTACCTTTCATGATATGTTATCAGGTCTGAAATCTTTTTCGCGTTCCTATCATGGAAAATTATGGCTCGAGATCTTTTTGATACCTGGACTTAACACCAGCAGCGACTCAGCAGCCTCATTTGCAGATATAGTCGATATGATCGATGCCGACGAGGTCCACTTGAATACCGCTGTGCGACCGGCGGCGGAATCATGGGTAAAGCCTGCCGGGATCCCCGAAATGGAAAGAATAGCCAAGGCCATTGGTGCAAAGGCAAGGATAATAGCCGCCCGGAAAAATGTCCGGCGCAGGGATGAATCATCGAAGGAAGATATTATAGAAGCTGTCGCAGCCATGCTTGCCCGCAGGCCGTGTACAAAAGAGGATTTAATTAATGCTCTGTCTCTGCACCGGGGACAACTCGATGAGCTGCTTGAAGAATGGGTAGAGTGGGGTAAAGCCAGGGTCAGCAAACAAGGGGGGAAGACCTATTATTTTATTGCTCAGAAAATTTGACGGCTTCGTAAAAAGTCCGTCTGCTGCGTTGCGCTTCGCCGGAAAGCGGCTCAACGTACTCTTAGTACGTGCCTCCCCCTTCCCGGCTCGCGACGCCTTGCATACTGAGCTTTTTACGAAGCCGTCGCACGTATTTTCAAACAGGGTTGAATCATTTTTTTCAGTATCAAAATTTCGACTTTTTACGAGCCCATCAAATGTATCAGTAATAAATATAAAGTAAAGCTGTTCCGGACTATATTAAAGCCTTAAAAAGTTAATCAGGCCATCGTCCTGGTATGATTGTATCACAGTATATACACCTGGAATTTTTTATACCGAAAATATCAACGTAATATCCTTTTCGTTTTACAACCATCTTTCCGCATTCATGGCAATATGTATTCGTGGCAGGATGTCCGGGAACATTGCCGATGTAAACATAACGTATTCCTTGTTCCTGAGCTATGCGGCGGCATTTTTCAAGGACCGGCACAGGCGTTGGAGGAAGGCGGTCTAACTTGTATTTTGGGAAGAAGCGAAGAAAGTGATGTGGATGATCAGGGCCGAGGGTTTCCACAATCCATCGGCACATGGCCTTTATCATATCCATGTCGTCAACATAGCCGGGTACAACAAGCGTCGTTATTTCCAGGTGCACCCCCTTTTCATGAAGTAACCTCAAAGTGTTCAATACGGGGCCCAGCCTGCCGCCGTTCAATTTCATGTAAATTTCATCATCAAAGGATTTCAGGTTAATGTTGGCCGCATCTATTACATTGCAAAGATCGGAAAGGGGGCTTTTGTTGATATATCCATTGGATATCAGCAGGTTGTAAATGTTTCTTTGCCTTGCTTCTTTTGCTGTGTCATACATGTATTCGAAGAATGATACAGGCTCCGAATAGGTATAAGCAATAGATGTGCAGGAATATTGCCTGGCTCTGCGCACAAC
>CAYVIE010000100.1:0-11378 GCA_964451355.1 uncultured Desulfobacteraceae bacterium | reverse complement strand
AGGTTATTGTGCGCCTGTTCGATCCTGTCGTTGATTGCGATCACCTTCCTGAATTGCCTGACAGCTTCATTATATTTTTTCATGCGTGTATAAGCGACTCCAAGATTCAGGTTCGCTTCAAGGTGGTCAGGCTCGATTTCGATAGCTTTTTTCAAAAGAGCGGCTGCCTTACCGATTTTACCGGATGCCATGTATATTTCAGCCAGGTTGTTGTAGATAACCGGGTTGTCAGGATCGAGTTGCATGGCTTTTTCAAGTTGTTTTTTGCCTTCGGCCGGCCGGTTCATTTTAACGAGAAGGGAGCCGAGGTTTATATATGCTTCCGCATAAGCGGGATCCAGCTCTATTGTTTTTTTGTATTGTTCGATGGCTTTTTCGTATTGCCCCAATTTCTCGAAAGCCGCCCCAAGGTTCAGGTTGGCGGCGGTGTTTGACGGATCTGTGCGTAATGCGTTTTTCAGCAGATCAATGGCCTTTGCGAAGTGCCCGTTTTTTAGGAGGAATGTAGCAAAGTCGGTCATTATTTCGGGATTGCCGGGATCGAGTTTCAAGGCGGTTTCATACTGTTTTTCTGCTTCCGCAGGCGGCAGCATTCTTGCTAGATTTAGGCGGGCGCTGAAAAGGTATGGATCTAGCTCAATCGCTTTTTCAGATGCGATGATCGCGTTGGTAAAATCCTTTTGATTATAATACAGGATTCCGAGATTATTCCATGTCCTCGCACTTGGACAAATTTGTATAGCCTTTAAATAGTTTTGAATGGCTTTTTCAATTTTACCCTGTTTCTCGTAGATCATTCCCATCTGGTTATAGGCTGCATAACACTCAGGATCCTCTCTCAATGCCTTTTGATAGAGTGATATTGCTTCTGAAAAGCGGCCTTTTTCTTCCATGATCAGCCCCAGCTCATGGTATTGGTTACCTCGTTGCTGGACCCTTGGGGCTTTTTGAATGCAGTCCCTCCAGAATTTTTCCTTGTCTGCCCATATTCGATTCCGGTCAAAAGTCATCAGGGAGAGGCAAATAACTGCAATTGTGATTAGGGATACAGCCAGCTTTCCGGGGACATACCGCAGGATCGCAAAGACAACAAGGGGCATTAACATCATTGACGGCAGGTATGTCCGGTGTTCGTAGACGAGAGCAAGCCCAATTATTGATGATTCAATAACAAGGCATGCAAAATACCAGAGTATGGCAAACGAGAGCAGGGGATCTTTCCTGCTGAAACGAAGGGCGAAATAGATTGCAATAGTGATCGCCGCCAGAGCAAGCAGGGTGGTCGGTGGATGTATAACAGAAGTAGAGACCGGATAGTTATAAAAGAGATTGAGCCGTGCAGGGTTCGGGTAAAAGAGCAGGGAAATATAATATATTACCACCCTCCATTCAGTCATGATCCGCTGCCACGGGGTAAATGGTTTATCTTCATAGGTAGCGAGAATTACGTTTGAGAAGTCAAAGTTCATGTTCTTCAGATACAACCATGCAATCACCACCATGACCGGAGAAATCAAAAGAAAAAGGTAGGTCTTTTTCTTTATCCATAACCTGTCTGCATTTTGAAAAAAGATCCATTCATACAAAAATATCAATACAGGAAGTATAAATGCAATTTCCTTGCTGGTCAGAGCGATTACGGCCGCGATCATGGATATTAACGACCAGGCCAATGTGGCAGGGCGGGTGCGTGCTTTTCGCATTCGCACATAGCTGTAAATGGAGATCAGAACAAAAAGCGCGGCCATAGAGTTCATTCGCTGTATTATATAAGTCACGGATTGGGTATGCAGCGGGTTTGCCAGCCAGAAAAGTGTGGCGAGCCCTGCTGCTGTTTCCGGCCGCCAGTTAGCAGGATAAAGACGGGACGATGATGACGCAGGACTACGCAATATTTCAAGAAGCAGCAGGTAAAGAAACAGGCCTGCAAGAAAATGGATTCCTATATTTACAAGGCGATATCCATACGGGTTGTCTTTGTTGAAATAATAGTTCAGTGCTAGAGTAAAGGTCGCTGATATGCGATTTGGATGATACGAATGTGATATACGCTTCAAGGAGTCCAGATCCCATTTTGAGATATGGATATATGGATTATCTTTTATGGAAAAAGTGTCATCGAAATAAAATGGTGCTTTTAAGGCTGCTGCATATGAAATCACTACAACCAGCAGAAATGCCAAACAAAAGACAAGGTGCTTTGATCTGGAAGAATAAGGTTGCATTTTCATAACAATTCAGGTTTTGCACAGTTTATGATCATGACTGCAGCAATCAAAACGTAACCGTGGGAATACCTCCGAAACCGTGAAGAAAACGGCCATTTTTTCATGCCCGGGGGCAGTTGCTGCTGATTATGAAAGATTACTAAACCGGCATTATTGCCTTGAAAATAACCGATGATCATGCAATAGCAACAAGATCTCAATCGTTAACAGGATTTACAAGGATTGTCAGGTTAGCATTTTTCAGAGTTGAGTCAATCTTATTTTCCTTTTTTGCAATAATGAGAGTTTGTATTTGAGGTTTTTTACTGAGAAGTAAGTTTTTGTTTTGTTGTTCTGCCAGGTATGCTTGAAAATCATTTTTTGTGCAGAAAAGAGGAGGGTTAAATGCGGGGAATCCAATGGTCAGGGATTTGCGTGTTGATTTTTTTGGCCGTTTTTGCAGGCTGCTCCAAAGAAGGTAAGATAGAATCGATGACAAAAGAGGCTCAACAGCTTTTCCAGGAAAAGAAATACGATGAGGCTATTGGGCTGATGGAAAAAAGCCTCGGATTGGTATTAAGCGAAACCGGCAGCCATAGTCCTTTGGCCGTGGATATCTACCAGCAATTAGCTATATATTACGGCGCAAAAGGAGACATGTTGCGCGCTGAGGCTGCCTATTTGAACGCATTGGCCTGTGTAAACGATATCGATGGAGCCGATAGCCTGGAAGCCGTTAAGATAATGAACAACCTGGCGGGCATTTACCTTGCTGCCAAGGATTATCAGCGCGCTGTAACATATTTTTCCAGGGCATTGGAGGCCGGCAAAAAAGTATTGCCCTCCTATGATCCAAGGCTTGCCACCCTTCAAGCGAA
This sequence comes from uncultured Desulfobacteraceae bacterium, assembly GCA_964451355.1. Lineage (GTDB taxonomy): Bacteria > Desulfobacterota > Desulfobacteria > Desulfobacterales > Desulfosalsimonadaceae > CAYVIE01. Next base: position 8,293 of record CAYVIE010000100.1, on the reverse strand, counting down.
TATAGAAAAATGCAGGAAAATGGCAGGGCAGCAAAAAGGAAGTGCTGCTATCTCCGGTATTGAAGCGGGCAAAGGGATGGAGGAGCCGAAAAATCAACACGAAGATACAAAGGTCGCGGCAAGTGGTGCGGAAAAATCTTCATCAACAGAATCATCAGCCGCTAATATTCCGTCTGATATTCCTGACCTGGTCCCTGCCAGTATAAAGGATTTTGCGATCAAGAATTTTGAAAAAGCTAACATAATCATCCGGGATCTTAAGCCTGAACCTGTAATAGTTATTAATGAGCAAGGTGTGGTTTTTCCATACAGCTGTTATTCCAGGGAGGGTGATAATGCTAAAGAGAGACGCTCACTTCTCGTTTTCGCCGCCAGAAGGTCCCCGGACAATCCGAATAAATACAGCTTCAGGGAAAGCAGGTTGATTTCGTATGAAAGTTACATAGAGGCGTTGAATGAAGGCGGGGTGGCAAAGATCCGCGAGGAGTTGATCCGCATTTTCCCGACCGTTTTTTCCGAAAATGAACAGTAGATTTTTCACTACTTGGCATACTGTTTTTAGTGGTACATGGGTTGCAGGGGGAGAGCATAGGCTCTCCCTTTCTGGTCATGGCGGCAAAATGTCATGGAAAAACGGAAAATATACTTGTCCATCCTATAGATTTCAATCCGTATCATCCGTATACGCCACTAAAACTGCTTTTGTCTGACTTTCATTATGAAAAGGTTAAAAAGATTTCTGCGTTTTTACCGGGGGCACCTGGCGCATCTTTTCATCGAGGAAATTTTTTCCTGGCTGCTGAGACCTTTGCCCGGTTTGATAGGGATGACTTTGCGCTGGCTTTTTTACCGTGCTTTATGTCCCGAGATTTCGTCATTTTGCCTTATCTATCCCAATGTTTATTTGACTCACACATATGGTTTGCGCATTGGAAAATCGTTTGCGGTAAATACCGGGGCCCTGATTGACGCTCGTGGAGGGATCCGCATAGGTGATAATGTCTTGATCGGACCCTATGTGGTAATTGTATCCTCTGACCACGATATCTACTCAGACGGGCCGATTGCACACAAGAATCATATTATGACTCCGGTTGAAATAGGCAATGATGTATGGATCGGAGCACACGCTGTTATTACAGCAGGCGTTAAAATCGGTGATGGAGCAGTAATAGGGGCGGGCGCTGTTGTCACCAGGGATGTTTTGCCAGGCAGTATTGTGGCTGGGGTCCCGGCAAGGAGTATAGGGTCAAGAAACAGGGACTGATAAGGATATATGCATAAATAAGGGTCATGGTTATTCCGTCAAGTTCAGAAGCGCCCCAATTGCAGCGAAAATAAGCATCTGGGAAAAAAAGAGTAGCCCGATGGCAATCCCGGTTTCCGGGGGAAACCCATAGAGGCTGAGGAAGAAGGCATAGGCTCCTTCCCGCAGGCCGAGACCTGCCAGCGTAACCGGCAGAACTTGTAGCAGCATTACAAAGGATCCCATCCAAACCACGTCGATAAAGGGGATCGAAACTCCAATGGCGCGAAACAGGAAAAAGATCCTGAGTAGAAAAAAAGTCTGCCACGCGGCGGAAAGAAGGAGAAGTGGGAGGAATAACCGGGAGAAGGGGGGCTGAATTTCGAAGTTTTTCATGAATTGAAATATTTTTAAGCCTGGGGAGAGCCCAACTTGTTCAATTATTTTGATAATTCGATGTTTTGCCCTTTGTTGTATGCAAGGGAAGTAGAAAAAAAGCATCCCGAAGGCGACTCCCAACAGGCATGCGGCAAGGATTGGGGCGAGCCTTTTCTGGGGAATGATTAAGTCTGGGGATGGAAGCCGAAGGAGAAAGGGGATCAATGTACATAAAAGGAGAATAAGAAGAAAAAAAAGACGCTCTGCCATGGTGGCCGCAAGAAAAAAGCTCCGGCCTTTTTTGTTTTTTGTTACCTTGTACCAGCGGATGGCCTCCGGCCCGATAGCTGATGGAAGGAACAAGGCATAGAAACGGCTGATGAAGTTGATGGCCACAAGCCTTTTCAGGGGGAGGGCAATGGGGGTCCCTTTGATGAAAAGCCTGTATTTTCCAGCGATAAAAATCGTCGAGGAGATGGCAAAACCGGTGGAAAGAACATAGGGAAGAACTCCGACCTGTCTGAAAACAGCCGCAAGGGAAAGCCAGTCCACCCCAATCCCGAGGTATAACAGAAAGGACAGCGAGATGGCCAAGCGAAAGGTGGTTTTCCTCATTGCGGGGTTACCAGGGAAATCGCTTTGTGTATTCGAGCTTTTCCAGCAAGGGATTGAGAATCGGCTTGATTTTATTGATTTCAGATGCTGTAAAACCGGTTTTCCACTTGTTGAAGTTTTTCCTGTAAAGCTTCGGTGTAGTCGCAAGAAAGGTGGAGTCAGCTTCAAAACCGAGAAATTTCACTACGGCGGTAAGCATCCTTTCGGGATCTTGCAGCAGATCTTCGTAGCGGATCTCCAGCTTGTTTCGGTCCTGGATCAGGTGCCATGAATCGAAGACGGCTTCAACGGATTTCACCCATTGCATTGCATTGAATTCGATTGGTTCGTGGTTTGCGAGATAGGTTTCCCATCCTGCAAACCGAGGCCCCCAGTAGGGTTTTCCCTTCCATTTTGATTTATTTAAATACATTTTTGGATTCAAAGAGCGGTTATTCAGTATTTCATGGCAAAGAGCCATTAAAATATATCTAATATATGGCTGGCGCCGAAGCATTTTCCAGGATGTCATTAACAACTGGCGATAATTCTTTTCGTTCACCATTTGGCTTCGTTTATTCCATTCTTTTTTAATCGAAAGTGTAACATCGCGTCCGTCCCGGATAATGTGAATCCATTTCGCAGTGGGAAATATTTCAAGAATAACTTCAATATGGAATGCATGTTCGGGTGTTTTGTCAATTATACAGCTCTTGCCGCTTTTTCTTTTATAAATGGAATATTCACGCCTTATCCCTGCAAGTGCTTTTTTAGTTAGCATCTCTTTTTTCCAAACATCACTTTCTTTAGAGTCTATAAAATAGGCCCACATGTAATAAGATTCGTACCATTGGGCAATATTCATATGGCGGTCAAGAATATCTCCTAAAATTGTTGTTCCTGAACGAGGCGAACCAATAATAAATGCAATATTCATAGTTTTTGTTCCATTAAGGTATAGCTTTAATATTTTTGGCACTCCGCCAAAGACGCTTTTCAAACTGCAGGGTAGAACTCATCTAAGGTATAATGGTTTTAAAATTCACAGATTCAGGCTTAACGTATGTTTCCTTTAGAGGTTGTGTTTCCGGGATGTTTCCTCCAGGTTACCATGCACATAATTCACATCAAACCTGAATCCGTGACGGAAAATAATATGTTATCATTAAAAATATTTTATTATCATTCTTTTACAATCAAACGGGTAACAAATATTTTTCACCGTATAAATGAACCGCCATTCGGGGCTTTCGCCCGCACGCCATCTGCTTTGTCGGCAACCGGCTGATATAGTTTACTATTATCGGCCGGTTGCCTTCGCGCATCTGGCGCACGGCCGAAAGCTCACGGATCCAGGATCAAATTCATGTTAAGTCGGGTTAGCATGATATATATTCCGTTCCTGAACAGCAGCGAATAATTCGGTTCCCTCAACCGTTTTTTTGATTATCCGGGGTGTTGCCAGTCTTACCTTTCCTTTTTATTTCATTTTTCAGTTCTGCAATATTATGATTGATGATAGCGATTTCCTGTATAACCCTGGAGATATCCCTTTTTATTCTGTCGATAGTTGAATACAGGTTGAAGACAAGGGCGAACAAGCAAAAGAGCGAAAACAAAGTAATAAAAAACATCCGGTTTTGCATTTGTGCAAAAGCCATGAATGTACTGAGCATATCAGGAAAGAGGCTGAAGAAAGCGATACTGAACCATAAAATAAACCAGAACAGGGCAGACCTGATGCCTATTTCATCGCGTTTCAACCTGTGAATGATATATACAATACACAGTAGTGCAAATAATGATATCAACAGCGATGTGGTGGTTATTTTGGGAATCATGGTCAATGATGCTCCACTGAAAAGGTGAAATACATCGGTTAATGGGGAGCTTTCTCCCGGATTTTTTCAACTGTTAATTTTCTGACCAGTATGGTTCTGATTATCGCCTTGAGAACTCCGATTCCGTATCTTATGAACCCCTTGTAAGAAACTCCGCTGGCCCTGTCACTTAAATTGATCGGCACTTCTTCTACCTTCAGGCCTTCGCTGCTGAAGCGTATGAACATTTCGGCAGCCAGGTATTGGGGTTCGAGCATCTTGTCCAAAAGAGGCGCTATTTTTTTTAAAGAGGTGGATCGAAATGCCCTGAAACCGCACATTGCGTCTGTCATCTGATATCCGGTAATCATATTAATAAGTGATGTAAAATAAGGTAAAAATGTTTTTCGGAAAAACGGGGCCGTGGGATAATTTGTACCCAGTATCCTTGACCCGACAACGATATCTGCACCAGTCTCATTTATTTTATCTATGAATTTCGGGATCTCTTCAGGATTGTGCTGGCCATCCGCATCCATTTCAATGATAATATCGTAGTCTGATTTCAAGGCTAATTTAAAACTTGTTAACACAGCATAACCCTGCCCGAGGTTTTTTATATGTGATGCCACCGATGCGCCGAGTTCTTTTGCGAGTTCAGCCGTCCCGTCAGTCGAGCCGTCATCAACCAATATGCAATCAAAACCCTGTTTGATAATATTAGGTATAACTTTTTTTATATTTTTGGCTTCATTTAACGCTGTAAGTGTTACCACCACTTTCATGGTTATAAAATCCTTTTGATTATTTTTGCAGGGTTGCCATAGGCAAGGACACCTGGTGGAATGTCGTTTAAAACGAGTGAACCTGCACCGATTACTGTGTCACTTCCGATACTGACATTGGGAGCCACGATAGTTCCGGTATATATTGTACACCTGTCGGCGATCTTGACTCCACCGGCTAAGGTTACCTTTGGGGCAAGATTTACAAATTTCCCGATGTGGCAGTCATGTTCAATTACAACCCCCGCATGCACCATGCAACCGGCGCATATCCTGGAATAGGGTTGTACAACGGCTGTGGCATTGATGATAATCCCGCTCTCAACCACGGCGGCTTTGGAAATGGATGCCATCGGGTGAATAGCGTTTATCCAGGTCAAATGCCTGTTGAATTTATTATAAAGTTTCTCTTTGTGTTTGTTGTTGCTTATGCAGATTATAGCTTCGATATTGTTTTGGGGTTGCAGAGTTAACAATTCAAATAAATTTGTGATGGATTCTATGTTTATATTTTGGATCTTTTCCCCTTGCCGCTTGCCTATGGGATCGAATATGTGACTTACCGTCTCGTTATGATATGAAAGAATGTCGAGTACATACTTGGCTTGAGCGCCGCATCCTATCAATATCTTTTTTTTCATCATATATATTCTTTGACGGCTTCGTAAACTTTCATGATCAGCAGCGATCATCCCCTGGATAAAAGCAAGGCTGTTTTCCTCCTCGTCCCGGAGATGTTTTCACGGTAAAGCCCGGTATGCAATGGGTCATGAGCCGGCAAGGCTCCACCGGTCATCTGGTATTTGTTTTATTTTAAAATCCTTCCATCACCTCGATTATATAGTCTAAATCCTCTTGTGTCAGGCCTGGATGGTTCGGCAGTCCTATGACATTTCCAGCAACCTTTTCCGCTACAGGAAGATGGATTCCTGAAAAGTCAAATCCCAGCCTTTTGAGCACAGGTTGCTTATATAGTGGCTCCTTGTACCGGTGGCGGTAACCGATGTTGTATTCTGTCAAGTGGTTTTTTAAATCCTCAATTGTCTTTCCGGATTCTTCCCTTACCATTACCGGGCACCAGAAATAGGTATGCAAAACATCTTTTTCAGGAACAGGAACCATTGCCCATGGCAGCTCTTTTATCCTGGAAAGAAGGAATTCGGAGTTTTTGATCCTTTTCTTGTTCAGCTCATCTAGTTTCTGTAACTGTATGATACCCATTGCAGCTTCCATTTCAGTCATCCGGTCGTTGAACCCGAGGCGGATATGATCATCCCTTCCGGTCATGCCGTGACTTCGAATTATTTTACATTGGCCTGCAATTTCAGGGTCGTTCGTTGTTATCATCCCGCCTTCGCCGGTGGTCATATGCTTTGTTGCAAAAAATGAAAAAGCACCGGCGTGGCCGAAGCTCCCGACCTTTTCTCCCTTGAACATGGTGCCGTGGGCCTGGGCGCAGTCTTCAATTATTACAAGATCATGGGAACGGGCGATTTCCATAATCCGGTCCATTTTTACCGCGGCACCGTACAAGTGTACAGGAATTACGGCCTTTGTTTTGTCCGTTACAATATCTTTTATGCTATCGGGGGAGAGGCACAGGTCGTCTTCGCATATATCTGCAAACACGGGTTTTGCGCCGACATAGAGCACGGAAGAAACCGTGGCAAAAAAAGTCAGGGGCGGAACAATGACCTCGTCTCCAGGGCCAATGCCATATGCATCCAGGGCAATATAGAGTGCCGCGGTTCCGGAGCTTACAGCAATTGCGTATTTGGTGCCTATATAATCGGCAAAAGCCTTTTCAAATTCCGCAACCTTTTTCCCTGAAACATATTTGCCTGAAAGCAGCACTTCTTTGACTGCTTCCGCCTCTTGTTCTCCTACCTGGGGGCTCGCCACCGGTATGAATGGATGTTTTTGATTTTTTTTCATGTCGGCCTTAGGATTAAGTTAGACTTTTTGAATAGATGAATGCTTTTACAGGTAATCGAACTTGTTGTTCCTGTATCTGGCAGATTCCCAGTCCCAGTCAAGGGTTTCAAATTTATTGATGAGTTCCTTGATGCCGTCTTCCACAGTATACCGGGCATGCCATCCAATGACATTTTTGAGTTTCTGGCAGTTTATCCTGTAGTCCCTCCGGTCACTTGGTTTTCCCGGGTTAATCTCGATTTCGGTTTCAGGGATCAATTTTTTAACTATTTCTGCAATTTTTTTTACAGTCTTGTTGTTTGTTTCCTCGCCAACATGGAAGATCTTTCCGGACCGCATGAATCTTGGGGCTTCCAGTGTTTCAACCAGGGCCCTCGCCACGTCCTTAACGTGGATAAGGGACCTGTACTGCAAGCCATCGCCGAATATGGTCAGTTTCTTATGCCGCCAGGCATTGTAGGCAAAAAGATTGGTAACCAGGTCGAGCCTGGGCCGGTGGGACCATCCAAAAACAGTAGTTAGCCGTAAAATGGTTGGATGGAAATGGGGCACTTCTTTTGTTTTATCGAGGATTATTTTTTCTGCCCGCAGCTTGGCGTGAGCATAGGATGACAAAGGAGCCACAGGGGTCTCCTCGGTCACTTCCTTGTATAAACCCTTGACATTGCCATAGACAGAACAGGATGAAGCAAAAATGAAGTCGCGAACAAGGTCCAGTTCAGGGTCTGTGCAGCAGTTAATCAGTGTTCGGGTGCTTTCGACGTTTACAGAGAAATGGGCCTTGTGATTGCTTTTACACGCAAATTCTCCGACGATTCCGGCCAGATGTATTATGGCGTCGACCCCTTCCAGAGCATAGATTATGTCACGCGAATTCCTGCAGTCACCCTCTATGATGTCAATCTTGCCGGCAAATTGATCAATAGACTCTTTTCCCCAGTTGAACAGGTCAAAAACAACAGGATAGTGGTTCCGTATAAGAAGCTCCTCAACTACAAGAGAACCTATATAACCAGCCCCTCCGGTTACAAGAACCCTCATTTCATGTCCTTTCCTGGAAATGATTATTGTAAATTTACATTATCAGCACAACCACCCACGGGTATGAAAACACAGCTTTTTTACCACGGCCCGGAGGTGTTTTCAATCCAAGTATAAAAAATGCCAAATATAAAAATATTGACTCAAGCTGTTTAAAATCAGATGATTGCCAAGAAAAAACATTGATGGACTAGAGAAAAATCCATCATTCGTCCGAGGGCGGTTTAGCCCCGGTCGGGGGTGGGGAAGCCCTCCCCCGTCTCGTAAAAAAGCATTTTTGCCTTTTACCGTGAAAACTCCTCCATAGCCGTGGTGAAAACGGTCTTGTTTTCATGCCCGGGGGTGATTGCAGCTAATCATGAAAGTTTACGAGATTATCAACAATGGACAGATCATATAACACAGTTTTTATCGGTTGACCATATTCCAGTAAGGAAAATGTTGTTAGTACGTGAAATGTCCTGTTGTAATAGCAAATGAATTGTCCGGTTCAA
>CAYVIE010000099.1:10744-11621 GCA_964451355.1 uncultured Desulfobacteraceae bacterium | reverse complement strand
TTTAATTATGGAGGATCCCCTGTTATCGACAACTACGGGACAATCAAAAAATCCGTGGGAGACGGCGAATCCAAGATAGAAGCCGCCTGCAACAATTACAGCTCAAACACCATCACCGCCCAGTCAGGAACCCTTACTCTCTCCGGCGGAGGTACTGCTGCAAACGGCCGCTACGAAGCCGCGGATGGCGCCACTTTGAATTTTGGTGGCGGCACTCACAGCCTGGATGCCGACTCGATTATTACAGGAACAGGCACAATCACGGTTTCAAACGGCACGGTCACTCTTTCCGGCTCCCTTGAAGTCACGGGCGCCCTCAATCTTACAGGCGGAGTATTCGCATATGAAAACACTGCTTCTGCAGGTTCCGTCTCGAACCTTGAAATGCATGGCGGAACCCTTACAGGCGCAGGGAATGTAAATGTCAGCGATGCTTTCACATGGGAAAGCGGAACCTTAAGCGGGGCAGGAACCCTTGTCACAAATGGCACAACATCCATCTATGACACATGGTATGATACGGACAAGTACATAGATGGAAAAACCTGGACCAACAACGGACAGATCACCATAACAAACGACCAGGGCGGCGATCTGTACATGAAAAACGGGGCGGTCATCACCAATGCCGACGGCGCTATCATCGACTTCCAGACTGATTGCAGAATCTTTAATTATGGAGGATCCCCTGTTATCGACAACTACGGGACAATCAAAAAATCCGCGGGAGACGGTGAATCCAAGATAGAAGCCGCCTGCAACAATTACAGCTCAGACACCATTACAGCTGAATCTGGAATCCTATGGCTTTCTGGAGGGGGCTCTGGAAACAACTGCACTTATTCCGCCTCGGACGGTGCCACTCTCGGGTTTGACG
>CAYVIE010000099.1:9338-10644 GCA_964451355.1 uncultured Desulfobacteraceae bacterium | reverse complement strand
TATCCAATGCAAACGATGGAGTCATCGACATACAGACTGACTGTACCATCAGAAATGACGGAGGATCGCCTTCCATCGACAATTACGGAATAATCAAGAAATCCGCAGGGGACGGCGAAGCATGGATTGACGTCTATTGCAACAATTACAGCTCACACACCATTACTGCTGAATCTGGAACTCTTTGGCTCTCCGAGGGAGGGTCTGGAAACAACTGCACTTATTCCGCCTCGGACGGTGCCACTCTCGGGTTTGACGGCGGCACTTTCGACCTGGGCGCAAACACCCGGTTCACAGGCGCAGGGACAATACAGCTGAGAAACGCCACATTGAATGTCACAGGCGATCTCGATTCCGCTGCTGACACCACTTTCCTTATGACAAGCGGCACCCTTACAGGTGCAGGGGATATTACAATCAATGGCACATTTTCATGGGAAAGGGGAACCATCTCCGGCGACGGAGCTTTTGTTACAAACAGTGACACAAACATCTATGACACATGGTCCGATACCGACAAATACTTAGACGGACGCACATGGACCAACAACGGACAGATCACCATAACAAATGACCAGGGCGGCGATCTGTACCTGAAAAACGGATCTGTTATATCCAATGCAAACGATGGAGTCATCGACATACAGACTGACTGTACCATCAGAAACGGCGGTGGATCTCCTTCCATCGACAATTACGGAACTATAAGGAAATCTGCGGGGGATGGAACCTCAAGCATAGATATATCCCTTTCGAGCAATGGAAATATCAATGTAAACAAAGGCACCTTGGCACTGAATGCTGAATGTACAAACAAAGGTCTCATACAAATTGATGCAGGAGCTTTCCTGAAGGCTGATACAGAAACTTTTACAAATACCAATGAGGGGATAATCCAGGGCAATGGCACCCTTATTGTTGGAAATACCAACTTCTCAAACCAGGGCCATATATCACCTGGCGCCTCGGCCGGAATCCTTACTGTGCAGGGGAACCTGCCTGAAGCATCTACTGCATCGCTCGATATTGAAATAGGAGGTAATACACCCGGTACTGATTATGATCAGCTGGCTATCACAGGTTCCGCCTCCTGGGACGGTACACTCAAGGTCGATCTTTTAAATGGTTTTGTTCCGGAAGTAGGTGATAGCTTCACCATTGCTACATATACTTCTACCACCGGTGGATTTTCTGATCTTGATCTTGAAACCCTCCCATTAGACCGGGCGTGGGCTGATCCGGTATTTAACGATAACAATCTCGTACTTTCAGTTATTCCACAATACAAGGTCACACCCCAGGCAGG
>CAYVIE010000099.1:0-9328 GCA_964451355.1 uncultured Desulfobacteraceae bacterium | reverse complement strand
GCAGGCGAACATGGCGGAATAGACCCTGCTACTGCACAGTATGTTAAGGAAGGCGAAACCTTCACATTTATACTAAATCCTGATGATCATTATCACGTGGATACAGTAACAGGCTGCGGCGGAACCTTGGACGGCAATACTTACACCACAGGCCCCATAACAGAGGACTGCACCGTTTCAGCAACTTTTGCAATCGACACCTTCACTGTGACACCGGTTGCCGGAGATCACGGAAGCATAACACCTTCCGATCCCCAGATAATAGAATGGAACAATACTGCACAGTTCACAATCACTCCCGATACCGGCTATCACATAGAGGCTGTCACAGGTACATGCGGTGGCACCCTGGATGGAGAGACATTCACCACAAGCGCCATAGAAGCTGACTGTACCGTGGAGGCCACCTTTGCGATAAACACCTATAATGTGAATTTCACAGCCGGGGATCATGGAGCCATAGATGGAGTGACCACCCAAGTAATTGAACATGGATCGTCCACCACGGCTGTCACCGCGGTTCCTGACGAGGGATATCACTTTACGGGTTGGAGCGGTGATTATACCGGCACACAAAACCCGCTTGTCATCGAAAATGTCACTTCCGACATGAACATCACCGCAAACTTCGAAATAAATATTTACACTGTGACATTTACCGCCGGTTCTTACGGTTCATTGGAAGGGGAGCTTGAACAGGAGATACCCCATGGTGCCGCCACAACAGCTGTGACTGCAGTGCCTGACATCAATCACAGATTCACCGGATGGAATGGCGACTATACCGGCACGCAAAACCCGCTTGTCATTGAAAATGTCACTTCCGACATGAACATCACTGCAAACTTCGCTCTTGTCCCGGGTGAATACTGGGTAGATTCAGACAATCCAACGGATGGCGACGGCACCGAAGGTAATCCCTGGCAGACACTCCACGAAGCTATGAACCATATCAACAGCGGTGATCCCGGTGTCTACACACTGCATGTAGACTCAGGAATATACACGGTGGCCGCGAACGGAGGGAACGAACCTGATTCAGAATTAGTGATCAGCCAGGACAACGTGGCTTTGATAGGGCATGGAGATACAATGCCGCTAATCTATATGTCAGGTGCTTCCAACTGGACCACCGGTATCAACATTATGGCAGACGGCGTACTTATCCAAGGCTTGGAATTCAAAAACGCCCATATCGGAATCAGCGCGGTTAATAATGATCCGACTATTTTCGGCAATGTATTTTCTGACTGTATAAACACCGCAATATTTGCAACAGGAGCCGATGGAGGAACCACCTCGCCGCAGATTACAAACAACCTGATCTACTTTACTGAGAAAACCGGTGACCAGACTGGTATACACCTTACGGGTGCCGCTAACCCAGATATGCCTCCCAGGATCCTGCACAACACCATAGACAATGGTGGTGGTACAGGTATAAAGATCTCTGGAGGCTCTGCCATGGACCCCGTTATTGCATATAATATCGTGAGCAACTTCGGGGTGTCTGGAATCGAGAAGGACGATGGTGACATATCCGTAATAAGCTACAACGATATTTACGGTAATGCTGTGAACTACGCCGGCTCCCTTGCCGACGTCACCGGGACTGATGGAAATATTTCCCAGGATCCTTTATATGGAAGCTACACCCTTGAGTTCGCATCCCCATGCATGGACGCGATCCCGGTTGATTCGCACCCATATCCTGTTGCCACGGATATCCTCGGCAACGCACGCCCACTGGGTCCAGGTTATGATATGGGATGCTACGAATCTGAAAAACCTGTATTCGATGTTATTTTTGAAGTCTCCGGCAATGGAAGCATTGATGGAGAAACAGAACAAAATATAACTTATGGTAAATCTACCACTGAAGTTACAGCAATACCGGCCGAAGGTCATCACTTTACGGGATGGACTGGTGACTACTCGGGAACAGACAATCCGCTTGTCATTGAAAATGTGACTTCAGATATGAACATTATCGCCAACTTCGCGATCAACACCTATGCCGTCAATTTCATCGCGGGTCCCAATGGGAGCCTTGAAGGTGATACCGAGCAGATGGTGGTTCACGGTTCAGGAACAACACAGGTGACAGCAATACCTGCAAGCGGGTACCATTTTGCCGGCTGGAGCGGTGATTATACCGGAACCGAAAATCCCCTGGTCCTGGATAATGTAACTTCGGATATGAATATTACAGCGAATTTTAAAATAAATACTTATAATATAAGCTTTTCAGCCGGTGCCAATGGTTCTGTCACAGGTGAAACTACACAGACAGTTGAGCACGGTGGGGAGACATCCGAAGTCCTTGCTGTCGCGGATACAGGATACCACTTTACCGGATGGTCGGGTGACTATTCTGGAACCGACAACCCGCTTGTTATTGAAAACGTTACTTCGGATATGAATATTACAGCGAATTTTGAGATAAACACCTACATTGTAACCCCGGTTGCAGGGGATAATGGAACAATTGAACCCTCAACTCCGCAGGCTGTTACCCATGGACAGACCCTGGAATTCATCATAACACCAGACACCAACTACCGGATAGACTCCGTGGACGGCACATGCTCTGTGACGCCTGACGGGGACACATGGGTTGTGGGGCCTGTCACAAATGACTGCACCCTTACTGCGTCATTCGTGCCAAATTCGCATAAGCTTATCATACATATACCGGCACCAAGGGCCGGTACGATCCAAAGCACCGACGGCTTGATCAGCTGCAATGCGGATACGGTTTATGAACTCGACCACGGCACCGCTATCACGCTCCAGGCCATTCCCAACGAGGGATGGACATACACCTGGATTGGGGCATGTACAGGTACTGGAGACTGCGATTTCGAGCTGACCCAGGATACAGAGATCTCCGCCTTGTTCTATCAGAACCCCGATTATGGTGATGCCGTGGATACCCCTGAATACAGGTTCTATCCATCAACAAAAGACAGAAACGGTGCCGCGCATCTGGTCACTTCATTTGAATGGCTCGGGAACATGGTTGATGCTGAAAGCGATTCGAACCAGATCAACGCCGACAGGTTTGATGATGGAGTTGAATTCTCAGGGCCTGTTCTTGCCGGGCAGGAAGTTTCAATAAATGTTACTGTAAGTGTTCTTTCGCCCGGTGATACCATCCGCTATAACTCCTCCGATCCCAGGCATCTGATCTATTTGAATGCTTGGATCGATTTCAATGCTGACGGAGACTGGGATGATCCCGGAGAAAAAATCATAGGCACAGGGAGTGGTATAGTGTACGATGGATTTACCTCAGATACTGTAGCTATATGCCCGCCTGATGATTTTGAAGGATCCGACCATAAAACCTTCACCTTTACCATAGTACCCGATAGCGATTGGAGCAATGGTGCATATGCGAGGTTCAGGCTTGACTATGGTGAGGATGCAGGTGCAGTTGCAAACAACACGCAAACCCTTGATGAATATCAAGGAGTAGCCCTTTACGGTGAGGTGGAAGATTATGCAAGCCAGCTTCTTTTCAGACTCGATCACCTGCCCATAGACGAGCCCATGAGTGGGTCTGCAGTGTGGATAGGCGGGCTCCTCCATGGTACCGCCATAGAGATTCCCGCCAACTCCCTGCCCGAAGAGGCAGATATCCAATTCCTTGATATTTACGATCCCCAGGGATATCCCGGTATAGATCCAGGCACCTCGCCTGTTCTGTTTACAATCACACCTGAAGGGACAGATCTTGCCAACCCTGCAAAAATCCAGGTTCCCGTGGATCTTGACGAGATTGGCGTAGAAGATCCTTCCCTCTTCCTTTTTGATCCCGAAACCGGTGAATGGACCAGAGAAGGAATAGATGACGTCACCATAACAGAAGGCGCCCCCGGAGAACCGGATATGCTGACATTTACAACAACAACACTTGGTACCTTCGGATTCGGAGTACATGGGCCTGATGTTGCCGAAGAAGAATATGAAGGAGGCGGGTCATGCTTCATCGACACAACAAGCTCTGGATTTGCAGGAGGAATAAATTCCCCGGGTTTAATACTGATCCTCTTGGGTCTCATAGCTGGATTAACGTTTGCCCGTATACTGTTTAAACGTATCCAAAACCCCTTGATCATCCTTGCAGGTATCCTCATCCTGGTTCCAGCTACTGCCAGGGCCTTTGATGCGCATATCCAGGCAGCGATGCCCGGAGAAAGGCGATTTGTGGCGGTAGCCTCATCAGAGACCACGTTCGAAGGGGAAACAAGATTCGGACTCTTTTTCGACAGGTCTGAACAACCCCTTGAAACCAGGTCAGGGGTTGTCATGGTTGACAGACAGGATGTTGTTACAGCTAATCTCACATACGGAATCACCGATCGTTTCCAGGTCTCTGCTTCTGCTGCCTGGCTTGCGGATATTGAAGGTATGCGGGCGGATTATACAAGGGCTGATGACGGGCAGTTTGGGGACCTTGTTATATCCGCCAAGTACAGGTTTGCACATCCCGCGAGGAACCGGGCAAAAATCGGGGCCGCCATCATACCATTTGCCAGGCTTGATACCGGCTCAGAAGATGACTGGTTCGGAAACGGAACCCCCTCTGCGGGGTTTATTCTCGCCATTGACAAAAAGCTTACAAAACGCATTCTTGCCGCTGTAAACGCAGGCTATGAAATCATAAGCTCAACAAGGCTTAACACCAGGCAGGAAATAGAAGACAGGTTCAGCGCCGGGCTCGGGATAAGGGCATCTGTAACCGGCGATATAGCCATCACAGCAGAGGCCATTGCATTGACTCCGGCAAGACATGATTTTGCCGAAAGTTCTCTCTCTCCCGTTGTTGCCGGGGTTAACATCATATGGGAACCGCTTGCAGAGGCACAACTTTCCTTAGGAGCGTGGAAGGGCTCAGACGGCGCCGGAGCACCCAAAAACAGGATAACCATTGGCATTAGAATCAATTACTAAAAAACAAACTATAGTGTTAATGATACAGAACCTGGGGGAGGGACATCCCTCCCCCTTCTTGTTTGAGATGAATTCAAATTACTTCCACAAACAAATTATAGCAGTCTGGGTTTGCTCAGGGAAGCTGGCGTATTTCTGTGACAGCCTTTATTCTATTTGATATTCTTTACCCTCCCAAAAGGCCACAGGAAAACCAGGGTACCAGGACAACATGGGAGATAAACAGAAGCTAATCCCTCTGGCCCTTGCTTTTCTTGAGACATATATCTCTACATTTTCCAAATAGGCCAACGACTCATCGGCTCTTCTTGTCTACTCATCCCTGGAGTCTTGATGATAAATCATCAGGGAGCCAGGTATTAATGAAAGGAGATCCTATCATGTACAGACTACCTGGTATCCTGGGGCTGACAACTGCGTTATTTGCTTTTCTTGTCAGCTTGACATGTTTTGTTAAAGCACCCATGGCCTTTGATCTTGAATATGAAATGAGGTTTGAATCTAATAACATTTGGGCGTTTTATGTTGGAAACACGAATACCGATATCGGGCTCAGGATCTATGGGGACCCTGCCAAAACCACAAAGGTGACTCTTACCAGGGAAGATACAGAAATCTTTAGCAAGACGTATTTACCTGGACAAACTGTTTTTCCCGTCTACAGGATCGTTTATGACGCCGGCCTTGTCAAAGGAAGTGTCGTACCTTACACACTGACCATAAAAACGGAATGGACAGATGATGAAGGTATAATCCACACAACCACTTACATGGAAAATACTCTCAACGTAATACCAGGCCAGGTCCATGGCATTATCACCAGAAACATTACATGGACCGGCGGGACATGGACAATCGGAGGAGGAAATGTCGAAGAATTCAGGATAGATCAAGGGGCGATTCTTACGATCTCTCCTGCAACCACAGTTATTTATGACAGTGAATCCCCGCTGAATTTCAACCTGAAAGGCGGTTTTCATGCTGAAGGAGCGGTCTTCCATGCCCGTCTGGATATACGGGCGGATACGGATGACCACTCTCCGGATTACGCATCATCGGCTTTTTACATGAAAAATTGTGTCATTAGCGGAGCTACAACAGTCATAGCCCAGAATTCACCCTGTTTTGAATCCAACAGGGTCATTGGGGATGCATGGTTCTCTTTCCGTCATAACCCAGTCTTTCAAAACAACTCAATCTCGGGCGGAACATTCTATATTTTCATCAGCGGCCCAATGGATGACGAGTTAAAAATCTCCGGCTGGGAATTCCCTGAGGGAGAAATACATATCAGCGGTGTTAAAAATCTAATCATCGAAAACTCTATTCTGGAGTATATAGAGGTCAGGGGAGAGCCATATCTTGACGGCGGGGTTGTCAGAATCAGTAATAACCTGATCAAATGCAACGATGACCTTTCAGGTATCATAAAAGTGAGCGGCATAGGGAGCAATGACATATACATTGAAAAAAACACCTTTGAGAGCAGCTTTGCAAACAGCGTCATATTGCTTTCAGCCTTCAAAGGAGACGGAGAGATTGGGCAAAGGGTTGTGCGGGAAAACAGGGGAGTCAGAAACATAACCCTGGGAGGGAATACCACTAATCCTTCTGATGCTGTTTCCCATGTCCTGATAGAAAACAACAGCATCATAGATGATGGAGGGATACTTTCCGAAGGAGGTACAGGATTCGGGATCTCCATTCAGCATGGTTCATTCAATACAATTATTACTAACAGCATCATCAGGGAGAGGAGCTTCCCCCATTTCTGGCCCGGAGGGGGGATAGGACTGGGGTATAACGGCGATTATCCCCGGGAAGAAGTATCCAACAACACAATCGAGGCCAATACTATCAAGAATTATAAAATCGGCATACTTCTTGATACCAGCTGCAATAACAGGATTTATGGAAATTCCATCGAAAATAACGATTATGGAATTGTTTTGTCTGCAACATCCGACAACCTTATTACTCGCAACAGATTAAAATGGAATGCACAGGCCAGCATATACATGGGCGAATACCTTGGCTTAGGGCACCGGCTCCCTCAAGGAAACCAGATTTACGACAATATATTTATTTCTGCTTCCGGGCGAAACGTTACGGGTGAAAATTGGGGGATTACAGAACAACTTCCCAATGCCTGGAATCAAGAAAAGCAAGAAGGACAGAACATAACAAGAGGAACATATCTGGGCGGTAACTACTGGAACGATTACGAGGGCCATGATACAGACAGGGATGGCATTGGGGACTCTTCTTACATAATCACAAGCAACAATACAGATGAGTTCCCCCTTGTCCTGGAGACTGTTAATTCAACAGGGGATTCTCCCGATGCGAATATTAATGACGGTGTATGCGATACGGGAAGAACAATAACAAGGGATGAAGCGACAGAACCTGAATGTACCCTCAGGGCGGCAATAATGCAAGCATCCTGGAAGCCCCGGGGGGGTACAATATATTTCGACATCCCAGGGGATAATATACCTGTAATTGCCCCCCAAAGCACACTCCCTATTGTAGCGAGTGGAGTTATAATCGATGGAACAACACAACCAGAATCCGGAATGGTGAAATTGCTTGGCGATTCAGCAGGTGACACAGACGGTCTATTTGCGGCAGGAAGTGAAATTATCATTTCAGGATTGATCATTGAAGGATTTGCAGGCAATGGACTTAAATATGAGCCGTCAGTTGGAGGAAGTTTGATTCTATCCATGATAGAAATAAGAAGAAATAAAGAATGGGGTATCTACCAGTCAAAGGAAATAAGCAGCGAACCTATCGTGATAATAGATGCAATTATTAACGGGAACGCTGGGGGTGGAATTTATACCAGAACAGGAATTGGTCTTGGCTCTGTGAACGTGATTATAGCAGAAAATGGTGGAGATGGTATTTTTGATGCCGGATTTGAGACCAGCCAGCATATATTCCTCCATAAATCGAGTATCTACGGTAACCGTGGAGATGGAATCAAATTAATGGATTCGGGCGGCTCTGTTTTTTTTGGTGGTGATGCAGATACTCACGGTCTTATCTCAAACAATGAAGGTAATGGTATTTCATGCAATGGGAACGTTATTACCGGTTACGCTGAAATAAATGGAAACAATGGTGATGGTATAAACTGCAGCGGGGTAGGTGGGACAATACTTACTCACACTACTGTCCATGGCAACGAAGGCACAGGTGTTTCTTCCATAAATGGCATATATTGTCAGGAGGCAAAGATATATCAAAACAAGGGCCACGGAATCATGTCATTCGGTGAAGGACCTTTGGGTTTCTCAATAATCATGAATAATTCTTATATATTCGAAAATGCTAACGGCGGAATCCTTTCTGAGAACGGAAATGTCATCATTACAAGCAGCATGGTGTATTCCAACGGCAAGGATGGAATATCCATAACCGATGGAGATCTTGAAGCAAGGGATATTGTGTCTGATCTGAATGATGGAGCAGGCCTTTATGCATCCCAGGTTGCAAATATTGAACGAGGCGAATTTTGCGGTAATCAGGAAAATGATATCCTTGTGGAAGGCGAAACAGATTTTACCCGTGTTGTCTCCGGAGATCTATGCCGGAATGTCGAATTTGACGGTGACTCTTCTGCCGGAACAGCTCCCTTTACCGTTACTTTCAACGATCAGACCGACACACAGACAAAATCTTCCCTTGGCGCCGGTTTATTAAGTGAATCTGGTCCTGGTATCATTGCCAGAGAGTGGGATTTCGGAGACGGGGATTCAAGCACGGAAATCAGCCCCACCCATACATATAAACAGCCAGGAGTCTACACCGTGGTCTTGAAAATAACAACAGATGACGGGCTTTCTCATACCGGAATCAAATCCGGATACATCATGGTAAACAAAGATTGCGAAACAGACAGTGACTGTGATGACGGAATCTGGTGCAATGGGGCGGAGCGATGCGATAACGGGGTTTGCATGGACGGAGACTTACCATGCCCGGATGATGGAGAATTCTGCACAGGCATGACATATTGCGATGAGGAAAACGATCAATGCGTTATAACCGAATCCCCCTGCACAGGGGCAAGCACGGAGTGCGATGAATTAAAAGATATCTGCGTTGCACGGCCTGGGCTTGATACTGCGATAATCTGCCTTGGCATTATCACCGGTATTCCTTCTTCAGACCCATTCTTCAACATTGAGGATGTTAATGGCAATAACAAGATCGACATGGCAGACTTAATATACGTCCTGCAGAAAACAGCTGGCATAATACCGTGATCCGGCACATGTACAAAAAAGCGTTGGCCGGTGCTCATTTAACGTACATTCCGCACCCTTTTTTACGACTTTGGCACAATTTTATCTTCTGC
>CAYVIE010000098.1:0-11748 GCA_964451355.1 uncultured Desulfobacteraceae bacterium | reverse complement strand
GAAAAAAATCTTACGCCGCCTTAAACTTTTATCTTAAGGATGATGGACTCGTAAATATTCGTGATCAGCACTAATCTCCTCCGGGAAAGAAAACAAGGCTGTCTTTCTCTCCTTCCTTGAAGGTGTTTTCACGGTAAGGTCCATCAAGAACAACCATGAAAATTTTCGAGTCCTTCGAATCCAATAGCATTTAAAATAGATAAAAGTATATGAATGGTTCGTCAAGGAGTTTCAGTGTAAATTTTCATGATTTGCTGCAATCACCCCCCAGGGATGAAAAACGGCCGTTTTTCTCCGCGGCTCCGTAGATGTCTTCACGGTATAACCGGATATGTCTGCTTGTACCATGCATGAAAATCAGGGAGCCCTTTGCAACAAAGGACTACAGATGACATATTTCATGCATTACAGCCCTCTTGCGAATCACTACACGTTACTGTAAAGTTTCAAAACAACTCTTGCGCACGGCTTTGCAAGTATATATTCAGTCAAGATCTGGCCAACCATCTGAATGGAAACTCTTTCAACATCAAGGTGAGAACATGATTGACAAAAAAATCGGCATGATCGGCGCCGGCAACATGGGTTCCGCCCTTGTCGCATCCCTGGTGGTCACCGGTGAGATTCCCGGCGACAGGATACTAGTCTCTGATGTCGATCAGAATCGCTGTGAAAACTTGAAAAAAGAGTTCGGAGTGTTTGTTTCTGATAATGAGGATCTCGTTTCAACTTCCGATATAATTATTTTTGCTGTAAAGCCTCAAAATATGGATGAACTGCTAAGAGCCCTTTCTGAAAAAAAAGTTTTTATAAAGAAAAAAAATCCCGCCCTTTTTGTATCCATCGCGGCAGGAATAAGGTTAAACTTTCTTGAAAAAAGAATTTATGCGGACTGCGAGGAAAAAAAAAGGCAAAAGATGCCCATTTTTCGTGTTATGCCAAATACCCCTGCAATGGTGGGAGCCGGAGTCGCTGGTATCTGTGCAAACAGTTATGCCACTGACTCCGACAAGGCTGTTGTGGAAAGACTCTTCTCCGTTACCGGCAAGACCTTCTTCTGTAATGAAGATATGATGGATTCAGTCACCGCTCTGACAGGGTCAGGGCCGGCATATTTTTTCTATTTCATGGAAGCTCTTGTGGAAGCAGCCATCAAACTTGGATTTGACAAGGAATCGGCCATTGAGCTTGTCCTAGCAACCGGCCGTGGAGCATTGAAGCTCATGGCGGAAAGAAAAATCCGTCCCGATCAACTGCGGAAACAGGTCACATCACCCGGGGGAACCACGGAGGCGGCTATCTCTGTTATGGAAAAAAAGGGCCTGACCGATACAGTGATCAAAGCACTGACAGCCGCAAGAAACAGGTCAATAGAATTGAGCAATTTATTCAAATGACACCTTCTGCATCCCACAAACAGGGAACTGATGTTACCGTGAAAACTCATCCAGAGCCGGGGGAAAAAACGGGCCATTTCCCATGCCTGGGGCACTTGCTGAAGCAATCTTAAAAAAATTGAAATTATGATCCAAAACAATCGATTTTTTACGATTGCATCAATTTTGATGATCTCGTAATAAAGCAAAAATGCTTTTTTCGAAACGGGGCAGGGCTCCCCCTCCCCTGCCATTTGAAACGAGTTCAAATGGTTCCACCCCCACCCCCGGCCGGGGCTAAGCCGCCCTCGGCCGGTTGATGGATTCGCAAGAAATTAAATTTCTGAACCAAAACAAGGAGCTTTCCAAGCAGTCATGAACCTGTCAGTTTCCTATGCAACAGCATTCGGGGCAGGACTCTTGTCCTTTCTTTCTCCTTGCGTTCTTCCCCTGCTCCCGGCTTACTTTTCCTTTATCACCGGTTACTCCATTGATGAACTAACCCGTTCACCCGGTTCAAGAATTAGAGTGGAGGTCTTTATCTCAACCCTTCTTTTTGTTGCGGGTTTTTCTTTCATTTTCATAGCGATGGGGGCTTCCGCAACAGCATTCGGAAACCTTGCAGCAAGTTACCGCGAGTATATCAGGATAATCGGTGGAATTCTTATAATTATTTTCGGGATACATTTGTGCGGGCTGTTGCGAATACGTTTTTTCGATTTTGAACGAAGATTTCATATGAAAAGCCGGCCAGTTGCCAAACTGGGGGCATTCCTGATCGGAATGGCCTTCGGGGCAGGTTGGAGCCCATGCGTGGGACCGATGCTGGCGTCTATACTTATTCTCGCTGGCAGCAAAGAAAGCGTATGGCAGGGGATATCTCTGTTGAGCGTATATTCAGCCGGTCTTGCCGCGCCTTTTATTATACTTTCGATCTTTATCCAGTTTTTATTAACAGGTTTACAGCGAGCGCGTAAATGGTTACCATACATTAATAAAGCAGCAGGTATCCTGCTTATCGCAGTCGGCCTGATGCTTGTGACAGATTCATTTTCATATCTTGGTATACTTTTATACCAACTGCAATAACTTCGTGAAAAGGAAGGATCATGGGAAACATTTCCAGAAAAACCATTGGAGTCATTATAGCTTTGTTCTGCATTGCGGGTATAGCCTATGCAGGAATCTTCATTCTCGCTCAGCAGAATCCATCAGTAACCCAAAAAGACCAAACGCTTCGGATTGCTGGGACCAAACAAGCAGATTCCATAAACTGGGTCCCATATGAAAAGGGAATGGAGCTGTTAAAGGACGGAAACAAGAAAGGCTTTATTCATTTTTACACGGACTGGTGTATTTATTGCAAAATGATGGCCAAATCCACATTCAAAGACCGCAAGGTGATTAACTACGCAAACAGGCGTTTTATCGCGATCCGTGTGAATGCCGACCAGCAAAAGGAAGTAGCAAAACGCTACAATGTGGTTTCCTTCCCCAGGACTTATTTCATCGATGAAGACCAGAAGATCCTTGGGATGGTTCCAGGATTGATACAGCCTGATTATTTCCTGGCATACCTTAAATACGTTGATTCCGAGAGCTATAAAAAAATGCCCTTCCAGGACTATATTGAAAACCGGTGATCCTTCCTGCTGCAAGGTTGATTTTTCCTGCATATACGGCTTCCTGTAAGCAAAGAGTCTCTCCCTTGCAGAAACCAGCATGCAAGGGAGATAAAAAGCACGTGCAGCCGCATGGCTTATACGGCCGGCATCGCAGCGTTCATCCCTATGGAACCCGTGCTGATAGCGCCATGAACAAATGTGAAAAAATGAATTTCTCCCCCGAACATATCCGCTCTGCCCTTTACAAAATGCGAAAGCCTCCGTGCACAGGAGCCGGAAGACCTGCTAGTGTCTTTCTTCTCTTTTATTGGAAAAAAAATTCTCCTTACATACTCACCATTTTAAAAACAGACAACCAGGGATATCCATGGAGAAACCAGGTGGCGTTTCCTGGCGGAAGGCGGGATCCTTCAGATCCGACACCGCTCGCCGCTGCTTTCAGGGAGCTCAATGAAGAAATAGGAATCGAGGAGAAGGATGTGGAGCTGATATGCTCCCTGGGCTGCTTTCCGACGATCTTTGACACAGAGATTGAGGCATTCGCAGGAATATGGAACGGCCTGGGACTATCAGAACATTTCGACAGAAACGAAATCTCTGAAATTATTGAAATCCCCTTGCAGCACCTTGTTTCCACACACAAGGAACACGGTTTTTCCGGTCATACTCCGGGAATAGAAAAACTCCTTTACCCGTATAAGCATGTCACCATCTGGGGAGTGACTGCACGTATTCTGCACGCAGTTATTGAAGCCCTGATTTCAACCTGATGTCCCAAATAATTGAATCTGTTTTTCAGCCTTCCTTTTCGCTGTGGCGGTTTTAAATTCTCTATTCCACAATATATTGTATTTTTCTCTTGACAGATGCCCATATATTGTTTTTAATTAAAAATGTAATTTTTAATTAAAAATATAAAAAGGTCTGCTACATAAACGAATTTTGCCTCGCACAAGCCTGAAAAATTACGCGGCAGACAATATCATTTCGGTAGCGTTGTTTTGTCACACATTGCCAACATCAGCCCTGGAGGTACAACAAATGTTTGAATCCATCAAAAAACGCGACGGCAGGATCGTGGATTTCGATGCCGGCAAGATAACCGCCGCCATAGCAAAAGCAGGGAAGGCCACAGGAGAATTCGACGAAAGAACGGCCAGGAAGCTCACGCTTCGGGTTTTGACCCTTGCCCATGAAATGCCGCTGTCTGATCCTCCCGAAGTGGAAGAGATCCAGGATATAGTCGAACGCGTTCTGATAGATTCTCCCTACTTCAATACTGCCAAGGCATATATCCTATACAGGGAGCAGCATGCCCGCCTGCGCAGCATAGTATCCCAGGCAAATGCAGACCTGGTGGACAAGTATATCCAGAAGATGGACTGGAAAATAAGTGAAAACAGCAACATGAGTTTCTCCCTCCAGGGCCTGAACAATTATATATCATCCGGAATTACTGCTGAATACTGGCTCACACGGATTTATCCCCCCGAGGTCAGAAAAGCGCACAAGGATGGTGATCTGCATATCCATGACTTGAGTCTTCTTTCAGTCTACTGTGTGGGCTGGGATCTGCAAGATCTGCTGTGTGTCGGATTCAAGGGTGTATCCGGCAAGGTTGAAAGTGCCCCACCAAAGCATCTTCGTTCGGCACTCGGACAAATAGTCAATTTCTTTTATACACTTCAGGGTGAAGCAGCCGGTGCCCAGGCTGTATCCAATTTCGACACGCTTCTTGCGCCGTTTATCAGGTACGACGGACTGTCGTACAAGGAAGTAAAGCAAGCAATGCAGGAGTTTGTCTTTAATATAAACATCCCGACAAGGGTCGGATTCCAGACCCCTTTTACAAACATCACCCTTGACCTCAATGTGCCTGAGACGCTCAAGGACACACCGGTCATCATAGGTGGTAAGCATCTTGATATCACTTATTCGGACTTCCAGGCTGAAATGGATATGTTGAACCGGGCCTTTGCAGAAGTGATGATGGAAGGTGATGCCGGAGGAAGGGTTTTCACCTTTCCAATCCCCACGTATAATATCACCCGGGATTTTGATTGGGAAAAGCCCGAACTCGACCCGGTCTGGAAAATGACCGGTAAGTACGGGATCCCTTATTTTTCCAATTTTGTTAATTCGGATATGTCACCCGAAGATGCCAGGTCAATGTGCTGCAGGCTCAGGCTGGACAACAGGGAGCTGCGCAAGCGTGGCGGGGGGTTATTCGGCGCGAATCCATTGACAGGCTCCATAGGCGTCGTGACCATAAACATGCCCAGGATAGGGTATCTTTCAAAATCAAAGGATGAATTCTTCGAACGGCTCAGGCAGGTGGCGGAAATAGCGAAAAAGAGCCTCTCCATCAAGCGCAAGGTGCTTGAAAAATTCACGGAACAAGGCCTTTACCCGTATTCGCGTTTCTACCTCAGGGCGATCAAGGAGCAAACCGGCTCTTACTGGACCAACCATTTTTCAACCCTCGGGGTTATCGGTATGAACGAAGCGTGTATCAACTTCCTTGGCACAGATATTGGAACCCAGGAAGGACAGGAGTTTGCGGCAGAAGTTCTCGACTTTTTAAGACACCTGCTGGAAGAATTCCAGGAAGAAGGAAACGATATTTTCAACCTCGAGGCAACGCCGGGTGAAGGGACCGCCTACCGCCTGGCCAGGATAGACAAGGAAAAATTTCCGGGTATAATCTGTGCCAATGAGGCATTCCTCGATTCCGGGTCAGAGCCATTTTACACCAATTCCACCCAGCTTCCGGTTAACTATACTGATGATCTTTTCGAAGCCCTGGAACTCCAGGATGAACTTCAAACGCGTTATACAGGGGGAACCGTCTTCCATGTATTTCTGGGAGAGCAAATCCATGACCCCGCATCAGTGCGTAGCCTTGTTAAAAAAATCACTGAAAGTTTCCACCTTCCTTACTTCACGCTTACACCGACTTTCAGTGTATGCCCAAGCCACGGGTATATCAACGGCCGCCATGATTACTGCCCCACGTGCGAGGATAAAACAGAAGTCTACTCCAGGATAGTCGGCTATCTGCGCCCTGTTAACCAGTGGAACACGGGCAAGCGCTCCGAATTCTCCATACGCAAGACTTTTTCGGTTGCCTCATAATGATGCTGTGTAAAGTTCATTTATCTTACAACCGCCAACAATAAAATATTGTTAACCAATGAAGATAGGCGGACTTATCAAATATTCTTTCATCGATTTTTCCCCCAGGATCAGCTGCGTGATCTTCACGCTTGGGTGCAACTTCCGCTGTCCTTATTGCCATAATCCCGGGCTTGTGAATCCCGGGCCTGATTCCAGGATTATGGAACCTGAAGAAATATTTGGTTTCATAAAAAAGCGAATAAAATACCTGGAAGGAATAGTAATTTCAGGCGGAGAACCAACTATTCACAAAGACCTGGCTGAATTCTGCGACAGCCTCAAGGAATTTGGCTTGCCCCTGAAATTAGATACCAATGGCAGCAACCCTGATGTTATTGACAGACTGATCCGGGACAGAAAAATAGACGCCGTTTCAATGGACATCAAGACTGATCCCGGCAGGTATATGTCGCTTATGCCGCCAGGCTCCGATATGCCCGAGATCCCGCGAGCGATAAGGATTATTATTTCCTCCGGGATCCCCCATGAATTCAGAATAACCTGTGCCCACCCCTTTGTAGATGAAGATATGATAAACCGGATTATCCCCCTGGTCCAGGATGCACAAAGAATAGTATTTCAAAAAGCCAAAACATCCCCTGTTCTTGCGCCCAGTTTTTTCAAAAACCTGGGACGGCCTTCAACTGATTCAGAAATCCGCTCTTTTGCCTACATGATCCAGCCCCATGTCAACGAAGTCATAATTCGCTGAGAACAAATCCTCCTGTTATACTCGCCCCAACTTGTACCTCCGGTATCCGGTCATGCAAATCGCTATTCCGATATTTCTATTTTGTTATTGACTTTCGATCTTTTTTAATAAACAAATAAACAGATTGTTTACTTATTTATTAAAATTTATTGTTCTTGTACCAAATATCTGAGTATTCCCGTGTTATTTGCCTTTCTGCCTGTCACGTAAAATTGAAAAATTGCACAACAAAACAAGCTGGTTAACAAGGTAGCGAATATTGAAACCAAAGACACCCATCGAAAAAATATATGAAACAGCCCTGGTGGTTTTTGCCGAGTACGGATACTCCCGCTCAACCATGGAGGATATTGCAAAGCGATTAAATATGACCAAAGGTAACATTTATCGCTATGCAAAAAGCAAGCGGGATTTGTATGAAAAAACCGCGGAATACGCCTTGAAGCGCTGGCAGAACCGCGTCCGCCAAGAAATCGGAAAGCTGAGTGACCCAAAAGAAATGTTTTACGTGATGTGTTTTTCCGCGGTTGAATATCTTGTGAAGGATTCTGCCTTGCGGAAACTGCTTGCCAATGATCCAGAGATATTTCCCATGTTTCCGGAATCTGATCCTTTTGCTGCCATAAACAGGGACTCTGTGGCGCTTATCCGTTCAATCCTGGAATTGGGGGTAAAGCAGGGCGCTTTTCGTAAAATCGATGTCAACAGGGTATCTGAGGCTGTATTCATGATCTACAAAGCATTTGTTGTTCGCCTGTACATACATGACGCAGATGAAAAAATCTTTGAACTATTCAAGGATACGGTCGATATTTTTGCCAATGGACTTTTCCGGCGTGGGATCGAAACGGACCCGATATGATTTTATGCCCTGGATCCGTATCGCCAGCCATAACTCCTGAGTCTGTGACGGAAAATAAGATGTTATCATTAAAAACATTTTTTTATCTGTCTGTTACGATCAAACGGGTACCAAACATTTTTCACCTTATAAATAACCCGCCATTTGGGGCTTTTGTTCGCACGCCATTTTGCTTTGTCGGCAACAGGCTAAACATCGTTTACTATTATCGGCCGGTTGCCTTCGTGTATCTGGCGCGCGGGCGAAAGCTCACGGATCCAGGAAAAATTTTAAAAAGGAGGTCAGCATGAGTGAAAAATTCGTTTATCTGAGCAAGGAATGGCGTGATGAGGCAGAAAGGCGCCTGAAGGAAGAATTGCCCCCTGAAAGAATGAATTTCATTACATCTTCCATGACAAACATCTACAAAAACTGCCCCCCTGATGGAGAATCAAAGTATCTATATTTCCGTTTTCAAGACGGGAAGTTTGCTGAAATGCTGGTCGGGACAGGCGATCCGCCAAAGGCCGAATTCACAATTACCGGTGATTATCAAACTTTTGCCAAAATAACACGGGGGGAGCTCGGTGCACAAAAAGCCCTGATGACCCTGAAGCTGAAACTAAAGGGAAACATGGTCAAGGCCCTGCGCCTTGCTTCACTTGCAGACCGCTTGAACAAGGTCCTGGCCAAAATACCAACGACCTATTGAAGTATCAATTTTCCTTGCCCGAAACGTTTTTGTTTATCATGAAAACACAACATCCGTATCCTTTAACGACATGTCCGTTCTTACGGGATATCAGCAACAAAGGAGGCTAAGCCATGCCGTATACATCAGATCCATCAGATCCTTATTATATCGATTTTCCCGCAAGGATTAAGGCTATCCAGTCCGAAATGAAATCCAGCGGCATCGATCTTTACCTGGGTTCCAGGCTCAGGACAATTTCCTGGTGCACTGATGCTTTCTGTCCCTGGCGCAGCTTCATTGTTATTCCTATAGATGATCTTCCCACTCTTTTCACCTTTGTTATCGACGCCGCACGCATCGCAGATGAATCCTGGCTTGATGAGGATCATGTTCTCGGCTTCGCCCCCATGGGAGGACAGGATCAGATCGAACAGATAGCAGACTTCATCAAGGATATTTTGCCAAACCAAAAAGGCCGTGTAGGGATCGAAAGCGGGATGTCAAATTACCTGCCAGAAGGTTGGTTGACACACTACGAGTATTCACAGTTCAAAGCGGCACTCGCAGGATGCGAACTTGTCAATGCCCATACAATAATAGACAAACTCGCACTTATCAAGGACAAGGGCACCATAAACCGTTTCAAAGAGGCTTCGCGTATCGTTGACGTAGGCCATCAGGCTGTCCTGGACGCGATCAGCAACGGGGGATTCAGGGGGAAAACCGAAACCGAGATCGCGGGTATTGCAGCTCTTGCAATGCGCCGTGCAGGAAGCGAATGGGAATGGTCATTTACGGGCGGTAATGAAATCGCAAGTGGATACCGAACAGGATTTGCCGGTGGTGCATGCACCCCACCCACCCGAAAGGAGCTTGCGCCCGGCGAACCCCTGATGGTGGATATCCACGCAATGTTCAAACTTTGCCTTGGTGACCATGCCCACAATTACCTGATTGAGCCTGTTACAGACAGGCAAATGTGGCATGCGCAAAACTTTACGGATATTGTCCAAAAAACGCTTGAAACATACGGGCCGGGAATAACTCCTTCACTCATTGCCGAACAGATGATGGAATTTGCGGATCAAAAGGGTTTTGCCGATTACATGGTCCCTGGTTTTGAGCACGGCATAGGCATGCTTGGAGATGAATGGCGTATCGGCTTGAATGATGGACCGTTTCCTTACTGGACCAATCCTGATCATACCTACCAGGAGAATGAACTATTGATATGTGCCATGCAGTATGCCTGCCCTGATGAAAACATAGGGTTTCGGTATGAAAATCCCATCGTCATTACGAAAAATGGTTGTGAACCTCTATCAAAGTTTCCACTGTCTGTTGACATAATCAAATAATACAACGTTAGCCAGGTTCAAGTCGCCATGGTTGATGGACTCGTAAAACTTCCATGATTGCTGTTAATCACCCCCGGGCATGAAAACAGGGCTGTCTATCTCTCCGGCATTGGAGGAGTTTTCACGGTAAAAAAACGGGAGGACTTTATGGGAGCAACTCTCCTGAAAAACGGAAACATAGTTGACGGTACCGGCAGGAAGTCTTTTCCGGGAAACATTCTTATAACCGGGGATCAAATCGAAGATATTATTCCAGGAGACGTCACACATATCGAGGCTGATACTGTTATCGATATTTCCGGTAAAATTGTTTCTCCTGGTTTTATCGATATGCACTCCCATGCAGACTGGGTCTTGTCAAGACCAGACCATGACCTTGTTATGAAATCTTACCTCGAGCAGGGATGCACCACTATTGTAGGCGGTAATTGCGGCTTTTCTCCGGCTCCTTTCACAAAAAATTCCAGATCCTTTTTTGGTTCTGGTCACTTCGAACTGATGACAGACAGGCCTCTTGCTTATGACTGGTCAACTTTCACAGATTTCTACAAACTCCTGGAAGAGGCCCGACCTGTTATAAACATTGCCCAGCAGGTGGGTCATGCCACTCTCAGATTTGCTTTTGCTAGAACCCGTCGCGGCGAAATGACACCCGAGGAACTATCATCCTGTCTCAAGGGACTGCGTGATTCATTGGAGCAGGGCGCCTGCGGCCTGAGCTTCGGGCTTGGATACGATCCTGGCATGTATTCTTCAATCGAAGAGATAAAATCTTTCTGCCGGATCGCCCGCGAAATGGGAAAACCTATCTCAGTCCACATCAAGGCACTGAGCCGATTATCACCTACCTATCCCATGACTTACATAAAACCCCACAACATCAGGGCGCTAAAAGAAATCATCAAGTTGGCCCGTGATCTTGATTTGAAACTCCAGATATCTCACCTCGTTTTCGTAGGCAAGCGAAGCTGGTCAACTTCAGAAAAATCATTGGAAATAATCGAGGAAGCCAGAAACAGCGGCATAGATATCATGTTCGACGCCTTTCCTTATACCTTCGGCAACACGACAATTAACGCTGTGATTCCATATTGGTTCCTTTCCAGGATTCCGGAAAGTTACAGCAACACCTTGATGAAGATTGCCCTTAAAACCCAGCTCTCAGCCGGGTTCGCATTGCTTGGATTCGACTACAATGATTTCAGACTCATGAATGCGGCGTGTAGTCAGTTCCATTCTTACAATGGAAAGCTTCTTGTGGATATCGCAAAAGAGCTGAAAATAACGCCTTTTGAACTGCTGCTCATGCTGAGCCGGGAAAGCAGTGGCAAGGCAATAGTTCTTCTTGAGAAATACAGCGGCGAGCCGGGTTTCGAAACTGTTCTTGAATCTGTATTATCCCATGAATTATGCCTGTTTGAGACTGACGCCTTGATTTATTATAGCGGGTACCCGAATCCATCAGCCATTGGGACGTTTCCAAGGATACTCGGGGAGTTTGTCCGAAGGCGCGGTCTGTTTTCAATAGAGGATGCCATTTCAAGGATGACTCACAGATCTGCGAAGCGTTTTGGGATCAATGACAGGGGTATAATCGCTCCGGGGAAAAAGGCGGATCTGGTTGTCTTCGACCCGGAAAAAATAGATGAAGGCAGCCACACGGGTACAGATCCTCAATCAAGACCGTCTGGTATTGAGCATGTTTTTTTAAACGGGTCTCACGTTGTGCGTTCCGGTATATATGAAAAAGGAATGAGGGCAGGATCGACCATCAAGACTTGATTTTTTTATTATCCATGAGCTATAAAAAGCGCTTGTATTAAATCCGTCAAGTGATCAGGACAGGAGTCAGCGCTTAACAGGTGGCTATGAATCCCAGACAAAAAAACATCAGCCAATGATATTAACATCTGAAGTTTCGCAGTTAAAATTTAATGTAAAGTAAAGGCTAATTTTTTGAAATTA
>CAYVIE010000097.1:0-11807 GCA_964451355.1 uncultured Desulfobacteraceae bacterium | reverse complement strand
CTCTATCCTCTGGTTTCCTTCGATGGAAACAGAGCAGACGTTTTCACCTTTATCAATACCTGCTCCAGCGTAAGGCGCCTGCAGGAGGATCGAAAAAACAACAAAAAACAAACAAAGGTTTCTTTTCATGTAATCTCCACTAGCTTGCCATCCTTGATTGTAAAGCATCTCTGCATACGGGAGGCAAGATGCTGGCTGTGCGTAACGCAGACCAGGGTCATTTTTGCGTCCCTGTTCAACTCTTCCAGGTACTCATGAATACGAAGACTGTTTCTCTCATCAAGGTTCCCGGTTGGTTCATCCGCAAGAAGAATCTCGGGCTTCATTACAAGAGCCCTGGCAAGGGCAACCCTCTGCTGCTCTCCCCCGGAAAGATCAGTCACCCGGTGATCCATTCTCGATAAGAGGCCCATTCTCTCCAGTTCGAGTTCTGCCTGCTCCCTGGCCTCATGAAAAGGGATACCGGCTATACGAGCCGGCATCATCACGTTTTCCAGGGCCGAGAACTCGGGCAGCAGGTAATGAAACTGGAAGACGAATCCCATAGACCGGTTCCTGAAACGGGCCAGTTGCTTGTCATCCATTGAAAGGATATCAATCCCCTTAAACAAATAAGCGCCGGCATCCGGACGATCAAGAGTACCTAAAATGTGCAGGAAAGTAGTCTTGCCGATGCCAGACTCCCCAACCACTGCTATGCTCTGTCCCTGAAATACATCGAAGTCTGCTCCGGAAAGGATCTCAATAACCTCTCCATGCTTATCGTTGTATCTTTTCTCTATACCCCTCAATCTTATCAGCGGTTCCCCGGCCGTATCGGCGGGGTATTCCCCGCCCCCGGGACGGATTATTCCATTATCCATACCTGAAAGCCTCCACGGGATTGAGCTTGGCAGCCCTGGACGCCGGGTAGAGGGTCGACAAGAAGCATATGGCAAGCGCGGCCAGGACAATGACCGAAACATCGGTCCAGTGAAGATCCACGGGAAGGGAGGAGAAATAATAGACATCACCCGGCAATTTTATAAATTTATAGTGTTTCAATACGACACACCCTATGATGCCAAGCATGGCCCCCAGTGCAGTCCCGGCTGTCCCTATGATCATACCGGAAAGAACGAAGATCCTCCTGACATGACTCTCAGTGGCGCCCATGGCTTTGAGTATGGCGATATCCCTTGTCTTGCCCATAACCATCATGATCAGGGTGCTTGCAATATTGAATGCGGCCACCAGAATGATAAGCGTAAGGATTACAAACATGGCTTCCTTTTCCAACTTCAGGGCCGCAAAGAAATTCCGGTTCAGCGTCATCCAGTCCATAGTCACATAGGGGAATCCCAGTATTGCTTCAAGCTTGCCGGCGATCTCGCGAGCATCGTAGATATCCGCCACCTTCACGCCAACCGCAGTGGCGGCATCACCTATTTTCAGTAATTTTTGCGCATCGCATAACGAAATATACGCTATGGATGCATCGTATTCATAAAATCCAGATGAAAAAAGGCCCGAGACCACAAACCTTTTCATCCCGGGAATCCTTCCTATGGGAGAGAGTATACCCTGAGGAGATATAATATAGACGACATCGCCGGGAACGACCCCGAGTCTGGCTGCAAGATCCGCCCCCATCATTATTCCGGGTTTGATCCTGTTGCCGTCTTTGCTTCCGGCCTTCCTGTTTCGTGAACATGACAGATACTTGACAACATCGGCCTCTTTAGCGCCCATGATCCTGCAGCCAGGATACGAAGGATCGACTCCACGTATAACCGCGCCGCTGGCACCAGACGCTGAACGTATCATGGCCTGGGTTTCTGCCACGGGAAAGGCTGATTCCACTCCCTCGATGCTTTCGGCAACAGAGATAACACGCTTGAAATCAGTAATGGGACCGCCGTGTTTGCGTATTATGACATGGGGTTCAACCCCCAGTATCTTGGTTTTGAAATAGGTTTCGGCTCCAGACATCACACCGATGACTATAATAAGAGCCATCACTCCCACCGTGACGCCGGCGATGGAGAGAATAGTAATAAAAGAGACAAAGGCATTCTTGTGTTTTGCACGCAAATATCTTCTGCTTACAAAAAAGGCGAACCGCATCTTGATTTTTCCCACTGTTGTTGGCGGCTTGCTATCTCCTCCGTGACCGTATTTCAGGCGGCTTTTCAGGCTCCTCCCTCAAAAAACCCAGCCAGATGAAGGATATCCCGAAGCAATCAGCTTTCCTGGGGCCTGAGCAAAGGAAACAGAATAACATCTCTGATTGAAGGAGAATCTGTAAGAAGCATCACAAGCCTGTCTATTCCCACTCCTTCGCCTGCGGTCGGGGGCATGCCATATTCAAGGGCACTGATATAATCCTCATCAACAACGCATAGAGCCTCATCCTCTACCGCCTTGTTGGCCACCTGCCATTCAAATCTCTCTCGCTGGTCCACCGGGTCGTTCAGCTCGGAAAACCCGTTTGCTATTTCGCGCCCCGCAATAAAAAGCTCAAAACGATCTGTCAATTCGGGATTGTCCTTGTTGCGCTTAGACAATGGTGATACCTCTACGGGGTATGCACAAATAAATGTCGGCTGAATCAGCTGAGGTTCAACCAGAGCATCAAAAACCTTGGTTATCAGCTTGCCAAGTCCAGCCATTCCCTTGCCGCCGGTTTCTACCCCCTTTTCCCGGGCAAAAGCAAGAAGCCCCTCATAATCCTTCAAAAGAGAAGGAGGAACACCTGCTATTTCCACCAAAGCCTGGTTCAGGGTAATGCGTTTCCAGGGTGATCCAAAATCTATCTCGTTCCCCTGGTATTCAAACCTTGTCTTTCCAATCACAGCAAGGGCCGCATGCCTGAACATCTCCTCTGTGATCGCCATGAGATCCTCATAGGTGGCATAAGCCTGGTAGAACTCGAGCATGGTAAACTCGGGGTTATGCTGGGTTGAAATGCCTTCGTTCCGGAAGTTTCTGTTTATCTCGAAAACACGCTCAAAGCCCCCCACAACGAGACGCTTGAGGTATAGCTCAGGCGCGATGCGAAGATAAAGATCCAAATCAAGGGCATTGTGATGCGTCATAAACGGTCTTGCGTCAGCACCGCCAGGAATCGGATGCATCATGGGAGTCTCCACCTCCAGGAATCCCCTGGAGGTGAGAAATTCCCGGATAGCGGAAATTAGACGTGTCCTTGCAATGAAAGTGTCCCTTACCCCGGGATTCATTATAAGGTCGAGGTAACGCTGCCTATAGCGTTTTTCAGGATCCTTGAGACCGTGAAACTTCTCGGGAAGGGGGCGGTAAGACTTGGCAACCAGCTTCAGCTCGTCTGCCAGGATGGTCCATTCTCCGGTTTTGGTGGTGAACATGGTCCCTGAAACACCTATAAAATCACCTATATCCAGCTGCTTGAAAAATTCATAAGACTCGGCCCCCACCTTATCTTTACGAATATAGGCCTGGATCTGACCGGTTCTGTCACGGAACCTTATGAACGCCGACTTGCCGAATCTGTTTACCGCCATCATCCTACCAGCGGCCTTAACACGGACCTTACCTGAACAGATGGACTCGTCCCCGGCCTTAATGGCCTCGAGTATCTCCTCCACGGTATGGCTCGGCACAAAATCATTGGGAAACAGGTCTATTCCTTCAGCTCGCATCGCCTCGTTTTTCTCGCGGCGCCTGGCAAGAACATCTGTTTTTTGACGGTTCATATTTCACCTCGCAAATCAATAAATTCCACCCTGATCCCTTGTGGCAGAGATTGCAGGCGTAAAAATTTTCAAAGGATTAAAAGGGGTTGCCTATATGATATGACGGTAAGTGTCAAGGTCAAAGCCTTGACCCAAAAGAGCCGGGCTAGCGACCCGGCTCTTTTGGGATCATAAAAAGTCTATCGGGAAGGGCGCATATCAGGCTTTTCAAGCATGCAGGCCTCGATGATGTCTGAAATACGTGCCTCGGCAACAGAAATATTGGTGTCCGCCGCCCCGTAATACATCCTTATCCTTTCGTTGTCTTCGATTATCATACCGCAAGGAAAGACCACATTGGGAACATCTCCGGTCCTCTCGTAGACCTCCTCCGGCCCGAATATGAAATGCGGCGTAAATGCGATAACCTGAGCCGGATCCTTTTCATCTAGTATCATTGCTCCAACCCTGTAAAGCCTGCCGCTCCCGGTTGTTCTCACTCCATGATACAACAAGAGCCATCCCGCATCAGTCCTTATGGGCGGAGCAGCCGCACCCAGCTTACCGGAACCCCACCCAGGCTGAGGGGTCATCAATACCTTTGCGCCACCCCAATGAATCAGGTCATTGGAGAATTCGATCCATATATCTCCCCGCGCATTACCCATTCCTCCAGGGCGGTCGACCATGACATACTTCCCATTAATCCTTTCAGGAAACAGAACCGCATCCTTGTTGTCAACCTCGGTGACAAGACCTATGCGCTTGAATTCCTTGAAATCACGGGTAACCCCGATTCCGACCCTGGGACCGTATGGCCCGTATGCGGTATAGGTTATGTAGTACAAGCCGTCTATACACGTTATTCTCGGGTCCTCAATGCCATATCGCTCATAGGGCTCATACTCCTGATCCCTCGAAGGCACGATCCATGGTTTCTTATCGACTTCAAACTCAAAACCATCCCTGGAACGCGCCAATGTCAAGTGGCTGTGACCTGCAAGGTCCTCAACACGGAGAAGAAGCAGGTATTCCCCCCTGAACCTGACCGCAGCCGCGTTGAATACTGTATTGCAGGGATAAGGTATTGAGTCCCGTGTTATAATTGGATTATCTGGATATCTTTCAAATGGATGAAGAAATTTCTTATCTTTCATGACGCTGCCTCCAGGTCAATTGCTTTAACCGCATGATATGCTTCTAAACCCATCCTGTTTCCAGGGGTTATTCAACCCACATGACTGGTATGTCTTCGATATTGTTGGAAACCAAATCGCGGTAAATATCCTCGTGCCTTTGTGCTATAATACGCCATGAAATTTCATTTCTCACAAACGCCCTGGCATTTTTCGAAAATTTCCGCGCAAGATCTTTATCCAAAAGAACCCGGACAATTGCATCGACATAATCATCCCTGCTCCGGCAGACAATTCCGCAATCAGCCCTGGAAAGCACATCCGGTAATGTCCCGCTGTCACTGGCAACGACCGGCCTGCCAAAAGCAAGGCTGTGGGCCAGAATACCGCTTTGTGCTGTAATCTTGTACGGCAACACTACCACATCCGCTGCGCTGATAATGATATCAAAGGTATCCTGCTTCAACTGGCCACGGATAACCCTGATCCTGTCCTTTACAGGTGAGGATGCTATCATTTGATAGAGCATCCTGCGATAATCCCTGTATTCATACCCCCTGACCTTACCTGCAAGCACAAGGTAGCTATCCTTCACCTTACCGGCTATCTGTGGAAGTATCTCGATTATATCCTCGAAATTCTTGCTTGGACGCAGGTACCCGATTAAAAGGATGATCTTTGCATTCTCCGGCAGCCCAAGCCTCTTTTTTGCATCTGGCACGGGATCGATTTCCCTTGCGCCGTGGGGAATAACGAATACAGCATCCGGGTTCCCGGCTATGCGTTGGTTTATCAGCGTTTCTTTCTGCAACGCCTCGTGCACAATCACCCTGTCAGCATTCGCCATTATGTTCTCGAGGATTATCCTTTGCTGCGGCGGCATTTCAGGATAAACGGTATGGAGCGTGACAACTACGGGAAAACCGTTGAGCCTGAACAAAAGGAGCATTGGGACCACCTGCATGCCGAAGTCCTTGCCGTAAAGGCCGAATTCATGCTGAACATGGACCACGTCAGGAGAGAAACGCCCCATGGTGGAAAACGCCTTACGGGCAAGATCCTCATCCTCGTAGTTGAATACAGGAAAAACCTGCCTGCCGGCCCCTCCAAGGTGAGAAACAACATAGACATCGTTTTTTCTCTGCCTCAATGCATCTACCAGATAGTCGGAATAGGATGCTATCCCGCACTCTATGGGAGGAAAACTCGTTATCATTCCTATCCGCATCACAGCACCTCCTGGCGGTTTCATGGGTTTGAACAGAACACATGGGAAACGCGGTTAAGTAAAAATAAGCTTGATAGGTTTATATTCAAGCCTCTGGATCGATTATCCCAAATCGCCCCTGTTATAATTTGGAGGAGAATAAAAAAAGATGTAAGTCTTCGGGCTTGAGGCAAAGGCGGGTTTCACCTTGACATACCCCCCGATGAGCTTTAATAATAAGCGAAATTCATCGGCCTGTTTGCCATTTACCAGAAAGGCATCTTGGCATTTATCATAAATGCACCATTGCACCATCCCCGGGGGCGAAAATGCGACTGAGGCACCTTTGTGGTTTATTGATTACGCTTGCATCCGTATCCATCATTACCGGATGCGCAAATGTCTTTAAAACCGAATACTTCGGTGTTGAAAGCAAGGCAATCCTCACCCCGCCGGAATTCACACAGGCTGCCGACGAGATTGAAAAAGCAAAAGAATTCGCAGCCTCCGAATACGCAAAGATGAAGATAGACCAGGCCATGGAAAAAGGCAAGGAGGCTTCAACCGCGTACTGGGAATGTTATGATGAGCCGGCCAAGGCCCTCCTGGCGCTGGCCCGTCGTTCGGCCCAGGAATCAAGGATGTATCACCCGCCTTCATTACCTCCACCGGCGTCACGCCTGGAAAGAACAGCGCCTCTACCTGAACTTCCGGAGAAAATCCCTTTTCCTCCTCCTATTGAAGGAATAAGTGCCACCTGCCCAAGGATGGTGATCCAATCAGTCTATTTTGATTTCAACTCAACGAAACTTGAAAAAACCGAGAAAGCAAAAATCGATAAAATACTCCCCCTGCTCTCATCTGCGCCCAATGACCTGATCTTTGAAATAGCAGGCAATACCGACAGCCTGGGCAGGGATTCCTATAACCAGCGCCTTTCTGAAAAAAGAGCCAGGGCTGTCCGCAACTACCTGATCAAGAAAGGAATATCCACTGAACATATTTTTATGACCGGCTATGGCGAATCCTTTCCTGAGGGAAAAAATGATTCAGAAAAGGGAAGAGCGGAAAATCGCAGGGTGGATATAAGGATACTTGTA
The DNA here is from genome assembly GCA_964451355.1 of uncultured Desulfobacteraceae bacterium. Lineage (GTDB taxonomy): Bacteria > Desulfobacterota > Desulfobacteria > Desulfobacterales > Desulfosalsimonadaceae > CAYVIE01. The sequence goes on along the minus strand of CAYVIE010000097.1, from coordinate 4,672 downwards.
CCACTCATACCGCGTGCCAGGCTGACGACTTTAAACAGCCTGCCTCCAGGCACCCTGCTTGAACGAATTCGTTTCAATACAGGTAAAACAAGGCTTCTGCCGGTATATAAGGCGCTTATAGACAGGCTTGTTCCCGCTATCAAGCGATCCGCTTCGGTCAAAATCGAAGTTGCTGGTTATACTGACGCCACTGGATCTCCAAGGCTCAACAAGCGCCTATCCATGAAGCGTGCACGCCAGGTTGCTTCCTATCTTACATCACGCGGGATCCCGAAATCACGTATTAAAATTGTTGCATACGGCCCCAAGGATCCTGCAGCCCCCAATGACGACAGCCGCGGCAGGGCGGAAAACCGCAGGGTGGAAATCCGAATTGCAAAATAGTTTACGCGTAACCTTTCATGTTCAGCGGCAATCACCCCAGGGCAGGAAAACTTGTCGGTTTTTCACTCCGGCTCCATAAGGCGTTTTTCACGTTAAAACTCTTCAATCTCCCTTGAAATATAAGAGTCAGGAGCCGATCATTATCCCAAACATCAGCATCATGCCAAATCATCCCTTGCCTCTGTTCCAAACGGCGTTGCAGCATACCTGTATTCTCCGCTCAGGATGAATTCGTAACAGTTTGTGACCAATAATTTTATTATGTTTTTCAGGGGTATTGCAAACCAGGATCCGATCCCGTAAAAGAGATATTCTTGCTTTTGGGGCCTTTCCCTGGTTTATTCAAGGAAATACAACAACACATGGTGGCCTCAGTCAATATATTCAGTAGCAACAAGTAAAATCCGGGAAACATATGAGTATATCCAGACGTGAAAGATTAAAAAGGCTTCTTGCCGTATTCGAGCCGGAAGACCGGGTCTGCGTGCTGATAAACGCTGACCCGGACTCCATTGCGTCTGCAATGGCATTCAAAAGACTTCTTGCAAGGCGCATAGAGTCGATTCAATTGTCAAATATAAACGAGCTGCGCAGGCCTGACAACATCCTGATGGTCAGGCTCTTAGACGTTCAATTAACACCAGCAGACTCGATATCAGAGCAGGATTTCACAAAATTCATTATACTCGACTCCCAGCCCGGCCACAATGAAATCTTTGCCAGATTCAAATACCATGTGATCATAGATCACCATGAACCAGAACCGTACGAAGCGCCTTTCCTCGATATAAGACCGGAATACGGGGCATGCACCACGATCCTGGCAGAATATCTCAAAGCAGCCGGAATAAAACCATCAAAACGTCTTGCAACCGGAATGTTTCATGCAATCAAGACAGATACCCATAATTTCGAGCAGGCGGCAATAGAAGCCGACATCCGCACCTTTCACGAGCTGTTCTCCCTGGCTAACATACCCCTTGCACGCCGGATCGACCATGGAGATCTGGAGCTCTCATTCCTTTCGGACTTCAAGAGGGCAATAGAGGAGAAAAAAGTTATAAATGACAGGATTTACGCACATCTCGGCCGGGTTGAATCTCCGGATATTCTTGTTTTGATAGCCGATTTTTTCATGCGGATACACACAATGACCTGGAGCATAGTATCAGGGCTTCATTCAGGCAAACTCGTGGTTATCTTCCGTAATGACGGGCTCAGGAAAGACGCGGGCAAAGTCGCTGCAAAAGCCTTTGGAAAATATGGTGAAGCAGGGGGCCACAGGGCTATGGGCAGAGCGGAGATGAACACGGGAACCATAAAGTCTGCGGCAGGTTCTACACATAAAAAAAATCTGTCTGAATGGATCATGGGCAGGGTTGAAAAAGGGTTGAAAAAGTCGGGGCAAAAATCAAAAAAGTGATGCAACATATGAACAGCACAATGCATAATGGAATCAAGATGACCATATTGGGTTCCGGCACCTGCGTGCCCTCCCTTCTCAGGAGTTCCTGTTCCTTGCTGGCCGAGACAGGTGGCAGACGCATAGTCTTCGACATGGGCCCTGGCGTCATCCACAGGCTGCTGCAGGCCGGGCTCGAGGTCTGGGACGTGGATTTCCTGTTCATAAGCCACTTTCATCCGGATCATACCGGGAGCCTGGTGCCGTTCCTTTTCTCCAACCGTTACCCGGACCTGACCCGGAGAAAAAATAGACTCCGCCTGATTGGGGGGCCCGGGTTCAAGGCCTTTTTCGGCAAACTTGCCGAAGCTTTCAACGGATGGATAGAGCTTCCCGGGAAACTTGAACTTATTGAAGCAGATACAGCCACCAATGATTTCTGGGAACACGATTTTGGACAGTTCAAGGCAACCGCTGCAAAGACCAGCCATAGGCCAGAAAGCATAGGCATCAGGCTGGAGTCGACAGGCGGGGCGACTGTCGTATATTCTGGTGATACGGAATATTGCCCGCAGCTAGTAACACTTGCAAAAGACGCAGACGTCCTTGTCTGTGAATCATCGGTTCCTGAGGAATGCCGGGTAGAGGGCCATATGACGCCTGCTGATGCGGGGAAAATAGCAAGAGAAGCGGGGGTAAGGCATCTGGTGCTGACGCACTTCTACCCTGTATGTGAAAAATCCGATATTGAGGCCCAATGCAGGAAAGAGTATAACGGCCCCTTGTTTTTAGCTACGGACCTTGATTGTTTCCATGTCATGAAAGGAGAGGCCCTATGCCCTTCTACCCGGTGATGTTGGATGTCAGTCAAAAACCCTGCCTGGTTGTTGGCGGGGGACAGGTTGCCAGGCGTAAAGTAAAGACCCTCGTCTCTTGCGGGGCAAGGGTTACTGTGGTTTCTCCAAATCCATGCGCAGAGATACTCGAACTCAGGAAAAACAATATAATCCGGCTACATCTTCGTGAATACTCAGAGTCCGATATGTGCGGTAATTTCCTTGTGATAGGAGCGACAGACAACCAGGAGATTAATCAGAAGGTGGCCTCAGATGCAAGGAAACACGGCGTGTTGTGCAACATAGCAGACGTCCCCCGCTTGTGCGACTTTATTCTGCCGTCGATCATACGCAGGGGGGATCTGGTCATTGCTGTTTCTACATCAGGCAAAAGCCCTGCATTTGCAAAAAGAATGCGCAAAGACCTTGAAAAGGAATTCGGATGGGAATACGGGGTATTTTTATGGCTTATGGGAGAGATAAGAAAACGGCTCCTTTCAAAAGCCCACGCCCCGGAGGCCCATAAGGAAATCTTCGAAAAACTGATACAAGCGGATCTCCTGGGCATGGTATGTGAAAAACGGCTCGGAGATATTCAAATACTTTTAGATGATATATGCGGGCAAGTCTATGACTGGCGTCCGGTCGTTGCTGATCTAGAAACCAGGATGAAAGAGGCGGCATCATGATACATGTATTCTATCCACTGGTCTTGCCGGCATACCTGGTCGGTTGCGCCGCATTCATGGTCTTTTTTCTATGCAAGAAGAAAAGGCTGCACAAAACAGGTAAAACAGCAGTCCTGGCGGGTTTCCTTTTGCAAACAGCCTGCATAGGATTGGAGATTTTCGCTTCCGGCGCATTTCCAATACGCAACCTGAAAGAGACCTTGTTTTTCGCCGCCTGGATCACCGCCGGCACATATACCGGGCTGGAAAAACGCCTTGGCATGAAAGTATTAGGTGTAATTGCTGGTCCTTTGGTGTTCGTCCTGACACTCATTTCCGCCATAATTCCGGCGGCGGCCCCTGAACCTGACATTTCATATACAAGCATTTGGCTCGCCGTCCATGTCACATTTATTTTCGCAGGATATGCTGCGCTTTGCTTAGGTTGTGGAACAAGCATTCTCTATCTGCTCCAGGAAAGAGACATAAAGGCGAAAAAACAACGCTTCTTCTTCTCCAGGCTGCCTTCATTGCAAACCATAGATGATACAAACTACATATTATTGATTATAGGTTTTTGCGCCCTGACCATTGGCCTGGTGACAGGGTTTATTTATGCCGACATAGCCTGGAAAAAAATGTGGAGATGGGATCCCAAGGAAGTATCATCAGGGATAACCTGGCTAATATATGCAGCGCTCATTCATGAAAGGATTGTTGCAGGATGGAGGGGACGACGGGCTGCCATAATAACCATCATTGGATTTGTTGCAGTGTTATTCACCTTTGCCGGCGTAAATCTTTTCATAGGGGGTCATCACTATGAATTCACGCGGTGGTGAAACAAAACTCCCCGGGACATCGAATCATTCAAGCATGGAAACATCTATTCTGCTTGTCGGGGTTAATCACAACACTGCGCCTGTCGAGATCCGCGAAAAACTCGCCCTCTCAGGAGAGGAAATAATTGACGCCCTGAAAATATTAAGAAACCAGGAAAAAATTCCAGAGGCAATGATCCTTTCAACTTGCAACCGGGTTGAATTCCTGATGGCGGGGGTAACAAGAAAAAAGGTAATTCATGCTGTTTCGTATCTCCTCAAACATGTAAAAGGCATCGATCCTGAAAGGGTATCACCCAGCTTCTATATATACGAAGGCAAAGATGCCATAAGACATATTTTCTCTGTGGCTGCCGGGCTGGATTCCATGATCCTGGGAGAACCCCAGATTCTCGGGCAGGTCAAATCGGCTTACAAGGCATCTGTAGACGCCAAGGGAACAGGTGTAATACTGAACCGCCTGCTTCACAAGACGTTTTCCGTGGCCAAGAGGGTCAGGACCGAGACAGGGATTGGCAGCAAGGCGGTCTCTGTGAGCTA